>CAYNST010000028.1:0-23162 GCA_964399955.1 uncultured Cellvibrionaceae bacterium
GCGGCGGCCTTACAAGCCGTAGGTCACAGGTTCGATCCCTGTACCACCCACCAATGTTGACCCAGCGGACCGGTAGTTCAGTTGGTTAGAATGCCGGCCTGTCACGCCGGAGGTCGCGGGTTCGAGCCCCGTCCGGTCCGCCATATGCAAAAGCCTCGTACCCTCAGGGTACGGGGCTTTTTTGCTTTGTGACTCGTCATTTTTCTTCCCGTGGTCTACTCTTTGACGCAACCGATAGAGTTTTTGCTTGACGGAACATCATGGTCAAGCGTTTGTCACAATTAGGTTCTAGTCTTAGAACGGTCACACGACATAAGAAAAAAGGAGAGTACACAATGCAAGATTATTTAGAAGAACTGCTCGAATCCACCGCTTTCATTGAAGACGAATTTGAACAGGATGAATTCCTGGACGAATGCGCAGAAGTCTGAGCTCCCCTGGCCCGCGCTTCGCCGCGCGTGCTTGCGGTGGTGCATCCGCTTTGACCTTTTCCCATCTCATCCAATAAACTCCACCTCATTCTTTGCTTTGACCTTTTCGGCACCGGCCGCGAAGGTTGCCTGCCGTTGTTCAGCAATGGGCCAGACTGCCCGCCAACTGGTGAACCTTAGTTATGTTGCTATCAGCCCACGAGAAGGCCAGAGCAGTGTTGTTTTTTGGCGCAGACGGCGTCGATCGGGAACTGCTTTACTCGGAATTTGAAGCCTTGCTGGACAGCTTCGTGCCACTAAAGGAATGGGCGGACAGTACAGCCAAAGCGGTGTATGTGGAAATAGACAGCCAGTTTAACGTGGTTGCGGCGGTGTTTTTTCTGGTTGGGTTTGACAGCAAGGGCAACGTGGAAGCCTCCTGGAACATGCCACTCGCAGACCTGGCCCGCACCTCACACAAGGGGCCTGATCTGGGCTCGGGCCCCATTCACCTGGCGTCTGCCTCTCATTGCCCGGTCGCCTATTACAACGGCGCACTATGGGACCCTGAGCCGGGCGCGGACGGGTTCCACTTCAGCAGCATTCAGGCGAGTATCAAGCGCAACAAGTTGGGTGTCGCTTTTAAGGAAAGCGCGGTCAAGGATACCCCATCCAGAGGCGCAGACAACGAAATCGAGCGATTGCTCAGTCGCAAGTATGAACGTGAAATGCGTGAAACAGCGGCAGAATTGCTGCAAGAGCAAAAGCTGCGCTTCGCCAACCTGGCCAATGAAAAGGAAAGCACCATTGCCGCACTGAAGCGGGAGTGCGCGAAGCAATTGGGCGCTTTACAGGCGCAGTTAGCCCAGAAGCAAGAGCTGCTGGACGATGTGCAGAAGCGCAACGAAGAGCTGAAGGAGACGGTCACGGGCCAGGCACAGAAGGTTGATGGCCTGCGCGAGTACTACGAGCACAAGCTAAGCCGCTTGCAGCAGCCAGAGGATGTAGCTGCGGAGTTTTCCGGCGGCATTACCCAGGCCGAGTTGGACGCTCGTCTGCAAAGCGCCGTGCAGGAAAGCAAAGAGCAGTTGAGAATGCAGCAGATAGAGTTGCAGTGCCGCATTGATCTGCAGGAGCAAATGCAGGCAGAGCTGGTAAAACTGCGCGAGCAAGTCAAGCAACTGCTGGAGGGGAGCGCCGAGCGGGAACTGGAGGAACTCAGCCGCCAAGGCGTGAGCTTTGTGACCTATCAAGCTGGTGCAGGCCATATAACCATCCCGCTGACAGATCTGAACCTGTTCAAACAGAACCCGGTTGCCTTCACCGCAGCCTACTGCGCAGTTGAGGAAAGTGTCTACCGGGCGTGGCTGCAGCACTATCAGGCGCCGGTCTGCGTGTTTGTGGACGAGCAGGGCCGCGCCTGTGCCGCCGACCTTGAGCGGGTGGCGACGCCTGCGGAGTTTGTGCGGGGCATAAGCGAGTACTGTGAGCGTCACCAGCCCTCCGCAAGGCCCGCGCCCGCTGTGGATGCCTCTAAGCCACCAGTCTGATTGGGGGGGTGGGTATGACCGGCACATCTATGCTTGAGGGGGCGTGGCAAAACGCCAGTCTCGCCTCCATCGCGCGGTTGGCGCCGGTGCAAATGCTGAGTTGGCCTGCCGTGGAACGCTTTGGTATTCAATTGGCGATAAAGCGCGAGGACCTTCTGGACCCCAGGCTTGGCGGCAACAAGTTTTATAAGCTGTATGAACACCTTCAGCAGCGGGAGCCAACGCAACCCGTATTGTCATTTGGCGGCGCCTACTCAAACCACCTTTATGCATTGGCAGCGGCGGGCCGCGCCTGCGGCTTCGCAACCATTGGTGTCGTCCGCGGTGAGCCCTCCGCACAACTTGGCCCCACCCTGCAGGATGTCATGCGCCTGGGCATGCGACTGACCTTTGTCAGTCGAGCAGACTACCGTCGCAAGTCAGATCCTGACTTTCTTGCCTATCTGCGGGAAGTGCACGGCCCGTTCCATCATGTGGCAGAGGGCGGCGCGGACCTGTGGGGCGCTCGCGGCTGCAAGGTATGGGCAGAAGAAAGCGTCAACATGTGTCCCTTCCAGCCGACGCACTTATGTGTTGCAGCCGGTACCGGTGCCACCTTGGCTGGCCTGCTGGCGGCGAGACAAACCCCCAAGGTGCTTGGGGTCCTGGCGCTGAAAGGGCCTGCTGAGCAGACCCGGGCGTTCGAGCGCCAGCTTGTGGGCTGGGCCCGTGCTTTGTTGCCGGCTGATGCTGAGCTGCCCAAGCTGCAGCTCAGCACGGCCCATCACTGTGGCGGTTACGCCCGCTACCCAACCTATTTGCGCGCTTTTGTCCAGGCATTTGAGCGGGAGACCGGCGTTCCCCTGGACCCAGTCTATACAGCCAAGCTGCTTTGGGCCGTTGTAGAGCTGGCCAACACCGGTGCCATCGAACCGGGGAGCCGATTGCTGTTGATGCACACCGGCGGCCTGCAAGGAAAACGCGGCTACGAGGCTCTAGCCGGACGGCCGCCGTGAAAAAGAAATTACAGTGCTGGCCCGCCTGGCCAGGAATTGTCCACTACGAAAAGCCGCTGGCAGTCCCAGCAGTGGGGCAGGGCACAGCTAAGCATTACAGCTCGCCCACCTTTGGCAAAATGGTCTTCCAGGGCGCTCTCACCGCAGTAGGACAAGCCCGCCGCGTTGCGGTCCTGTGGGCGCGCTCTCCCTCCCAGCCATTCGCTTCTCTGCAGCGCAATCCAGGCCCTGCCGTGTTCGGAAAAAAAAGCCGCTGACTCAGCTACTGTCAGCCAACGACAGGGCTTGTTTGGGTGAGCAAACGGAGGATAGGGCTGCGGCTGGCGCCAGTGCTGGAACAGGTAACCTTTCACCCAGAACCGCGCGTCTATCGGACCGTCTATTTGCAGCAGTTCCGCATACCGGAGGCTCAACGGCAACTGGTGCGCTGCCATTCTTTGGCATTTGCCTGCAAAACTGTCGCGAGGGTCTGGGCCCAGCCAATGGTTGCCCAGCCCTAAATAGAACTTCACAGCCACCTCAAGATGTACCGACACATGGGCTTGCCGCAGGAGGAAGTCGAGTTCTCCAATGGTTTCAACCGCAGTGCTCGCGGATACAGGTCTTCGAACCGGCAGGTTTCTCTCCCACGCCATGGCCCCCGGACCTTGCTGCAGCACGCAGGCAACCAGGTCTTCAAAGTAAATTCCCAGGCGTTTGTTTTGGTGCTGTACCTGCGGCGGATGCAGGGGACAGGCCCCGTTGGTCAAGGCCTGTAGCCAATCTGTTAGCTGCTCACTCGTCGTAAAGAGCTCAAATGGCCGGTAGGGCGGCAACGAAAGGAGCAGGTCCTGGCGACGGTCCAGCACCCAGGCCAAATCGCGCAGGGTTTTGTCTTGGAAGTCAAAATACATTTGAGTCGACCTTGGCTGAACAATGCAGGCCCGGCCTTGGCACAACAGGGCAGCAGCAAGTATGACGCATAACAGTGAGTGGTTACAGCGGGGGCAAGGGACGCAAACGCTGGTCTTTCTGCATTATTTTGGCGGTGCGGCAGAGAGTTGGCAGTGGGTTTTTGACGAGCTTGCGCAGGATTATGCTTGCGTGGCAGTCAATCTTCCCGGCTTTGGCGGCGCCCATCCGCTTGCGGAACCAAACCTGGCGTTCATGGCGCAAAGGGTTCAGAGGCTGCTCACCTCCCGCCTCGGACTCCGACGCTTTTCATTGATCGGTCACGGTTTTGGAGCCAGTGTTGCACTGCACCTGGCGGGCGCTCCGACATGCGGCCTGATAGACAACCTCATTCTGATTGCACCCTCAGTGCCAGCCGGCAAAACGCCGGGTGAGGTATTTGCGTCTCGCCCCATGGGCCGGCTGGACGCGCAGGAAGCGGAATCTTCCGCCAAGGAAGCGTGTAGACTGCCGTTGTCCGCCGAGCAGATGGCAACAGCGGTGGAAACGCAGCTTGAAGCGGATGTGGGGACCTGCCGCTGGTGGCAGCAGCACGCTAACGGCCAGTTCACCGTGGACCTGGTCTGCAACGCGCGGGTTCCGGTCAGCGTCTTGTCTGGCAGGCAGGATCCTGTCGTTGCCCTGGAGACCCTTCGCAGCGAACTGCTGGCGCACATGCCCCAGGCTGTGCTCAGCCTGCACCCCGAGAGCGGCCACCTGATTCTCCTGGAGGATCCACAATGGGTAGCGCAGCGTGTGAGAGCAATAGTTCGCTGAAGGGGAAGTGATGATAGTTTTCAGTTTTGCCCCGGATTCGTAATAATGGGCACTCAATGAGTTTGGACCAACACCTATGAGTCATTTTTCCAGGATCGGTTTGATCGGCAGGCCGGGCAGTGATGCCGCGTTTTATTCATTGCAACGGCTGATCGTGTATTTGGAAGGCCAGGGGGTGAAAATCTTCCTCGACGAAGAAACCACGGCGGGTCTGCCTCCAGGGAAATGGCTGATCGTGGATAGACAGGCGCTGGCAGCCAATTGCGACTTGGTGATAGTGGTTGGTGGGGACGGCAGCCTGTTGAGCAGTGCGCGTAGCATGAGCAGCAGTGGGGTTCCTATTCTGGGCGTCAATCGCGGCCGATTGGGCTTCCTCACAGACATCCTACCCGAAGAAATCGAGCATCAAGTGGGGCTGGTCCTGAGCGGCGAGTACAGGTCGGAGACGCGGTTTTTGCTGGACACCGTTGTCAAACGCAACGGCGTGGCCATTGGCGGCGGCAGTGCACTGAACGATGTGGTACTGCATCCGGGCAAATTTGTGCGCATGATTGATTTTGAGCTATATATTGACGACGACTTCGTTTACCGCCAGCGCTCTGACGGGCTCATAATCTCCACTCCAACAGGATCTACCGCCTATGCTTTAAGCGTAGGGGGGCCGATCATGCATCCGCAGCTGGATGCCATTGCCGTGGTCCCGTTGAACCCCCATAACCTGAGCAGCCGGCCGATTGTAATACATGGCGACTCCAAGATTCGGGTTCTGGTGGGCGACCAACGCGACATTAGCCCCCACGTTACCTGCGACGGTCAGACCCATGTGGTCACCACCGAAGGCGACGAAATTCTGGTTGAAAAAAGGCCAGACAAACTAAAACTGATTCATCCGAAGGGGCACGACTTCTACGAAGTTTGCCGCACCAAGCTCGGGTGGGCCTCTCATGCCGGCGGCTACGTGCTGTAGGAGTGTTTTAAATGGCGCAGGTCGGCCGCAGGACGTCATTCGTGCCTGCCGGATACGATATCATCGGTGACATCCACGGGTGTGCGAATACGCTGATGAGCTTGTTGCGTAAGTTGGGGTATCAGTTTACCCAGGGCCGGTTCTCGCATCCAGACCGCCAGGCGATCTTTCTGGGCGACATCATTGATCGCGGCCCCCACATCCGCGAGGCTCTGAACCTGGTCAAGGACATGGTTGATGCGGGTGATGCCCTGTGCCTGATGGGCAATCATGAGTTCAACGCGCTTGCCTACACCACGCCGGTGCCTGGCCTTCAGGGCGCCAAACAGCAGTATCTGCGACCACATAACGCCAGGCACAACCGCCTGATTACGGAGACCCTGGAACAGTTTGCCCCTTATCCCGAGCAGTGGAAGGCGTTTTTGCAGTGGTTCAAAACGCTGCCGCTGTTTCTGGAACTGCCCGGTTTCCGAGTGGTTCACGCCTGTTGGGATCACGAACTAATACAGGAATTCAAGCGGCGCTACCAAAGCAATCGGATCAATGACGAGTTTCTGCTGAGCACCGCAGACCCGGACAGCTTTGCTTCCCGCTTTATGGACAGGCTTACCCGGGGCACTGACCTGCGGCTCCCCGACGGCATGGCCATCCACGGTCGCGACGGGTACACCCGGCAGTTTTTTCGCACCAAGTTCTGGGCCCGCAAGCCGCAAACCTACCGCGATGTGGTGTTTCAACCTGACCCGCTGCCGGAGGCGGTGGCTGATCGCCCGCTGGACGAAAGCGAGCGCAACCTGCTGCTGTGCTACGGTGAGCATGAACCGCCGGTGTTTGTTGGTCACTACTGGTTGCACGGCAAGCCGCGAGCGCTGCGTCCCAACGTTGCCTGCCTTGACTACAGCGCGGTAAAGTTTGGCCGGCTGGTGGCCTATCGGTACGATGGGGAGAAGGTTCTGAAAAATGAAAAATTCGAGTGGGTGTACGTAGACCCCTAATCCAATGCTCAATGGTTTAAATGTGAATCTAATCCGTATTGCCACCTTCCCGATTACACAGAACATTTCCTCGGTGAGCCTGTACCTATTGGAGCGCGGTATCAAGCACGAAATCGTGGAGGATCGTCAGGGCCAGCACCTGCTGGTCGACGAAGACAAGGCCGAACGGGTTATTGCCTTGCTGCGTCAGCCTGAAGTGGGTCAGCAGGCCTACACGGAGCGCACCTCCGCCAGGTTGAGCGGTGGTCGCAGCACCTTGCAGATCTGGCCCGTTTCCTGTGCCCTGGTGGTTTTGGGCGTGCTTGGCTTTCTGGTGTATCGGCTGGAAGCCAGCTTCGACCTTTTCCGTCTGCTGACTTTTACCGAGGTGCATTTCACCGGTTATGAATTCTATAATGCAACCCTGGCAGAAAGCTTGGGCCAGAACTGGCAGGTCTGGAGATTGCTGACACCGGCGTTTTTGCATTTTTCCATTTTTCATATCCTGTTCAACGCGCTCGGCATCTGGGAGCTGGGTCGGCGGCTGGAGGTCTACCTGGGCAGTGGTCTGTATTTGGGGGTGTTTCTGTTTTTGGCTGTTGCCGCTAACCTTGCACAGTATTTTGAGTCCGGCCCCAGTTTGTTTGGTGGCCTGTCGGGGGCGCTGTTTGGCTTTGTAGGGCTGATTCCAATGCTGTATCTGAAGGGGCGACACCCCATAATGCGTCTGCCCAACGGCATTTATATCCTGGTAGGCGTGACCCTGATCGCGGGGATGGTGGGCGCATTCACGCTGCTTTTCAGTATCAACATTGCCAATGGAGCACATCTGGGCGGTCTGGTGGCCGGGGTGCTGCTGGGCGCCGTGCTACCGGTCAAGCATCTCAAACCCCGTATCTGATTATTTTACAATCGGTTTTTATGTTATGAACTATGTCGATAAGCTATTGGAAGCGGTAACAGCGGAAGTGTACGAGCGTTTTAAGCTGGCCATCGAAACACGCAAATGGCCAAACGGACAAACGCTTACCGACTCGCAATTGGCCACCTGCCTGGAGGCGGTAATTGCCTATGAGGCTAAATATTTGCCTGCAAATGAACGCACCGGATACGTAGAACCCAAAAAAACGCCCTGTGCGGACCATAGCACAGCCGAAGAAGCGCCTTTAAAATGGCAGTAGCCATTGAAGCCAGGCACGCCGCCTCCCGATAACGTAGCTGCGCCGACTGTATTCTGCGGATCGGTCAGCGGCGGCAAAGGCACCCACCAGCTCCGAACTATGAAAGGTTGACCTATGAAAGACGCGGCGCCGCAAACAATCTATCTCAAGGACTATCAACCGCCGGCATTTGCCATTGTAACAACCAACCTGGTGGTGGAGTTAAACGAAGACTGCACGCTGGTTACCGCCACTTTGCAGCTGGAGCGCAGAGGCAAAGGCCAGGACGCGCTGGCTCTGCACGGCCAGGATCTGGAATTGCTTGAGCTGCGCATTGACGACAGACAGTTGGGCGCGGCGGAATACCAACAGGAAGCAGAAAGCCTGAGTATTGCTCAGGTGCCCGATGCGTGTGCCTTGACCATTAAGACCCGAATTCGACCTCAGGAAAACACCTCGCTGGAAGGGCTGTACAAGTCCCGCAATATGTATTGCACCCAATGCGAGGCCGAGGGCTTCCGCAAAATAACCTATTATCTTGACCGGCCAGATGTTTTGAGTGTTTTTACCACCACTATCAAAGCAGATGCCAAGCGCTACCCGGTGTTGCTGTCCAATGGCAATCTGGTGGCTGAAGGCGCCGACGGTGACGGGCGCCATTTTGCCACCTGGCACGACCCTTTCCCCAAGCCCGCCTACCTGTTTGCCTTGGTTGCCGGTGATCTGCAACATCTGGACGATCGTTTTGTCACTGCCTCTGGCCGCGAGGTGCTACTGCGCATATTTGTAGAGCCAAAAGATCTGGACAAGTGCGCCCACGCCATGCTGTCGCTGCAGCGAGCCATGGCGTGGGACGAGAAGGTCTACGGTCGCGAGTACGATCTGGACATTTTTATGATCGTCGCGGTGGATGACTTCAATATGGGCGCCATGGAAAACAAAGGGCTGAACATTTTCAACACCTCCTGTGTCCTGGCCAATGCGGCAACCACAACCGACACCGGGTTCCAGCGAGTTGAAGCCGTGGTTGCCCATGAATATTTTCACAACTGGTCGGGCAATCGGGTAACCTGCCGGGACTGGTTCCAGTTGAGCCTCAAGGAGGGCTTCACGGTATTCCGCGATGCGCAGTTTTCTGCGGACATGAATTCTGCGACGGTCAAACGGGTTGAGGATGTGCAAATGCTGCGCACTCACCAGTTTGCTGAAGACGCGGGGCCCATGGCACACCCGGTTCAGCCCGCCTCCTTCATTGAGATCAGCAACTTTTATACCCTTACGGTTTATGAGAAAGGCGCTGAGATTGTGCGCATGATTCACACACTGCTGGGTGAGGAGCTGTTTCGCACGGGGTGCGACCTGTATTTTGACCGTCACGACGGTCAGGCGGTCACCATAGACGATTTCATTGCCGCAATGACCGATGCTTCGGGGCGGGACTTTACCCAGTTTATGCTTTGGTACCGACAGGCGGGAACGCCCGTTCTGGATGTGACCGGACAATATGACCCTCGCGATCAAACCTACACGCTTTCGGTCCGCCAGCACTGCCCCTCCACGCCAGAGGCGGACGAGTCCATGAAACAGCCTTTCCATATCCCACTGGCCATGGGCCTGCTGGGTGAAAAAGGGGCCTTGCCGCTTTACCTCGCCGAGGGCGTCGCCAAGGGTGAGCATCACTGTGTGCTGGAGCTCAAACATCCGCAGCAAACGTTCATTTTCACCAAGGTCAAGGAAGCACCCGTACCTTCGCTGTTGCGCAATTTCTCGGCGCCGGTGAAGCTCAATTTTGCTTACCGGTCAGAAGAATTATTGCGTTTGACGCAACTGGACGACGACGGTTTTTGCCGCTGGGATGCCTGTCAGCAACTGGGCATGGCCGCCATAAAGCGGCTGATGTCCCGGCCAGAAGAGGGGGCGGACCTGCTGCTGATAGATGCCTTGCGCCATGTGCTTGAGGACGATCGCCTGGACCCTGCCATGGTGGCGTTGATGCTGGATATGCCCGCCGAAAGCTACATAGGTGACCAGTTCGAGACCGTTGATGTGGAAGCCATTCACCAAGCGCGCAATCACGTTCGCCTGAGCATCGCGGTGGAGCTTGCGCCTCTGCTGTTAAAGGTTTTTCAACGTTGTCGGGTGGATCTTGAGGGGCGCTTCGCTGTCGACGGCGGCAGTATTGGTCGCCGCAGTTTGCTGAATCGCTGCTTGAGTTATTTGATGCTGATAGACGACCCCGCGTATCAGGCGCTTTGCCTTGAACAGTTTCAGGCCAACCGCAATATGACCGAGGTGTTGGCGGCTCTGACGGCCTTGACACACTGTCCGTTTGCCGAGGTGCAAAAATTAAGGCGCGATGCGCTGACGTCATTTTATGATCGGTGGCGTGATGAACCCCTGGTGGTAAACCAGTGGCTTTCTGTGCAGGCAAGCTCTCCGCTGCAGGGCACGATTGTCGAGGTACATTCCTTACTGCAGGGGCCGGCCTACGACAGTAAAAACCCCAACAAAATTCGCAGCCTCATCGGTGTGTTCGCCAACCAGAACCCGGTCAATTTTCACGCGCTGGACGGGCAGGGCTACAAATTGCTGGCGGACCAGATCATTGCTCTCAACCAGCTTAACCCACAGATTGCTGCTCGCTTGGTTACGCCGCTGTCCAAGTGGCGGCGTTACGATGATGCCCGCCAGCGGTTGATGCTTGCTCAGCTTGAGCGTGTGGCAGCGGTAGCTCCACTGTCCAAAGATGTATTTGAGGTGGTCAATAAAAGCCTTAAATAACTATCCCGGGAGGCAACAATGGTAAACACGGTGGTAGACCCTGGCCATTATTCGGGCCTGGCGAGACTCTTTCACTGGGTCACTGCGGTGCTGGTGTTTGCATTGTTTGCGTTGGGCTACTGGATGATGACCCTGGGCTATTATGACCCCTGGTACCAGCGGGGGCCGTACTGGCATATCAGTGTTGGCTCGCTCCTGGCAATCTGGGTTGTTTTGCGCCTGCTGTATCGGATGCTGGGTAATCATCCCAGACCCTTGCCAACACACGCCCGCTGGGAAACGCGTGTGGCACACGTGACTCATTGGGCTCTTTACGCCTTGCTAATGCTGATTTTCTTTTCGGGTTTTCTCGTTGTCACCGAAGGTGGCGACCCCGTACCGGTGTTCGACTGGTTTCACCTGCCGGCATTGCCTGTTGATCTTGGCCTATCCATGGATCAGGCGGGCAATATTCACGAGTGGGCGGCGTATGTATTGATGGCTTTGGTGGCGCTACACATTGGCGGCGCATTGAAGCACCACTGGTTAGACAAGGATGCTACCCTGGTGCGCATGATCAGAGGATCCAAACCCTAGTTACACGGTCCACAACCCCACAACCATGATTTATTTGAGGTAACAACTATGAGGCATTTTACCAAGGCCATGCTGCTGGGCTGCGCTCTGTTCGCCGCCACGCCTGCTATTGCAGCGGACTACAAAGTGGACACAGAAGGTGCTCACGCGTTTGTTCAATTCCGCGTCAAACACCTGGGCGTCAGTTGGCTTTACGGCCGCTTCAACGAATTTGACGGCGAGTTCACCTTTGATGAAAAGAATCCGGAAAACAATAAAATTACCATAGATCTCAATGTGGCCAGCATAGACAGTAACCACGACCGTCGCGACAAGCATTTGCGCAGCGATGATTTTTTGAATGTGAAGAAGTATCCCAAGGCTAGGTTCGTCAGTACTTCCTACAAGAAGACCGGTGACAAGACTGCAGATTTGCAGGGCAATTTGACGTTGCACGGCACCACCAAACCCATGACCATCAAGGTTGAGCATATTGGTGGCGGAAACGATCCCTGGGGCGGCTATCGCGAGGGGTTTGAAGGGCGCGCCACCATCAAGCCTGCCGATTGGGGCATCAATATGGTGGACAAACTGGGGCCGGAAGCCGAAGAGGTGGAGCTTTTCCTGTCTATAGAAGGTATCCGCAAAGACAAAAAAAGTTGATTGCATAGCGTACCGACATAACACGGCAGGCTGCACCCTTGGTGCTGGCCTGCCGTTAGCCGCACAAACGCCTTACTGACTGGGCTTGCGGAATTTCAGCGTCATACGGTTGGTTTCGCCGATGGTTTGGTACTGCGCTTGCAACTGCGGGTCATCCTGACTGGTTCCAAGCGACGGCGGCAGGCGCCAGACAGCGTCGCTTTCGCCGGGTACATCCTTGGGGTTACTGTTAACCGGTGACGATCCTGCAAACTCGAAACCTGCCCGTTCAAACTGCTCTTTGATGAAGCTTTCTTTCAGATAACCGTTGGCGCCACGGGCCCATTCGTCCGAGTTGGTTTCAGGCCCCGCATGCTGTACCACGCCAACAATGCCGCCCGGCTTCAGTAAGTCAAAGGTTGTGCGCATTGTTTCGGTCAAAAAACCGCCTTCCGACTCGAATCTGGCCAGATTATGCAGGGCGCGTATGAACAGCACGGCATCAACCTGACCGTGCAGGGACGCTGGCAGTGTGTCCACGGCGTAGGCACGCATATGTGCGGCATGCTCTCCGCCCCAGGCTTCGCGGTTGGCAGTCCACTGTTGGCCCCACTGGCGTCTTTGCTGGAGGAATTCCGGCGTGGCAAAATCGAACAAGCTGAACATGCCCATCGGGTAGTCCACACCAATCAGCTCACCCTCTGTGCCCAGATAGGGTACCAGCAACTGCGAATACCAGCCGCCGCCAGGAAGAAATTCCACCACGCGCATGCCTGGCTCTATTTCAAAAAATGTCAGTGTCTCCTGCGGGTTCCGATACACGTACCGAGCTTGAGTTGCCTCGCTTTGTTGTTCCAGAATGGCCGCCAGCTTTTGTTGATGCGTAGAGGTGTTGTCGGAGAAGGGCAAGTGCCCACATCCGCTCAGCAAACCAACAAGAGCGGCGCCGATAAGGGTTTTGTTCATGGATTGAGTCCTTTTCTGGGTAGGAAACCATTCAGCTCACGCCCGAATTTGCCCTTAGCTGCGTTCCAAACTGCTCCGCACCCCGGCAACAACAGGTGGGATGGACTGTAAAGGCGGCCCCGAAAGGGGGCAGCACAGGCAGCGCGCAATCTTTACACGTGTAAACTCGCAGGCTTCGGCTTGCCCTGCACAAATTCGGATGCAATCTGAACTGTTACCGGATGAGTTGAATGGTTACCTTGATATGAATGGAGTTCTCGCCAGCGACTCTAAATCAATAGCCGCAGCAAGTCCACACGGGGTGCCGGAGCGGGAGCGCGGCTGCCCGGCGAGCCCTGCAGCCGTACAAACGTCAGGCTCAGGTTGCCAGCTCGGCCGATTCAGGATTTGGGAAGGGCATCCATGGTTTCAAGGATTTCTCCCAGAACGGCCTTGTCCAAGCTGCGAATATCCAGAACGTATATGATCTGCAACAGCAGGTCTGCGCCCATAATGCCGCGGTTGATCTTGTTGCGCAGATTATCGGCACTCTGGTGAACGCCGTAGCTGGCCAGGCGTTGGCTCAGGTCCTCGTACTTGAGTCGACGTTTGGTCAGCTCCGATTTCACCAGCCGACTGACCAAATCCCGCCAGGCTGCGGAAGGAATTGCGCTGTGCATAGGCTACCCTTATAACTTGGCGCGTAAACGATGATTTACAAATAGAGCCAATTAATCACCTTTAACGCTAAAAATGTCTTTACAGACACGAAAAATTCTATACTATAGAGCCCAGGTCGGACTGTAAAGGGCGTTATCAGCAACCAATAGGAGACACTGTATGACGTGGGAGCTGCCACAAGTCGAAGAGCTGTTAGTAAAACGGGAGGGCTGGGTCGTAGCCGATGAGGGCGATTGCATCTGCATCACCAACGAAGACGGCCTGGACGCTTATCTGGCGGTCAGCGGTGAACAAATCCTGGTCGAATCCATATTGTTTGCCAAAAGCCAGGTGGTGGATGTGGCAGGGTTGAATGAGACCATATTAAAAACGCACCAGATTTTTCCGTTGACTACAGTAGCCATCACCGCAGTAGAGGACGAAGAATACTACATGGCCTTTGGCGCTCTTTCATCGCAGTCCAAAGCAGAAAGCATTGTGATTGAAGTGGAGCAGCTTTTCTCCAATATCTCCGGCTTTCTCGACGCCTATGAATCATTCCTCAAACCAAAGGTAGGAGCATCGCAATGAGTGTATGGAAAAAACTAGTCACTGCTTTGAAAGGTGGTGCCACCGAGGCTGCGGAATCCGTGGCAGACAGTCAGGCCGTGCGAATACTGGATCAAGAGATGCGAGAAGCCAAAGAAGAGTTGCGCAAATCCGACCACTCACTGACGCAGATCATGGCCAAGCGCAAATTGTCCGAGCAAAAAGTGGCAAGCCTGAATAAATCCATTGAGGAATACGAAGGCCATGCACGCAATGCCATGAGCAAAGGTGATCAGCAATTGGCACTGGATTGTGCACAGAAAGTGGCTGATCTTCGCGCGCAGGTTGACGCCGAGCAACAGTATACTCAGCAGTTCACCGCCTCGGAAAAGACGCTGCGTCAAAATATCAGCAGAGCCAAAGCCAATCTACGACGCATGGAGCAGCAGGTCGACATGGTCAAGGCAACGGAGTCGGTGCAGAAGGCTCAGGTGGCGGTCTCCTCTCGCCATATGGGCGCGAATGGCCGCATGAAGACAGCCGCCGAGTCGCTTACCCGCCTTCAAGAGCGGCAGCAACAGCGCAGTGCCGAGCTTGAAGCCGCTGAAGAGCTGGCGGCGGACGACTCCGGCTCCGGCCTTGAGACGCGTTTGGCAGCAGCCGGCATCAAAGGTGGTCAGGCGTCTGCAGACGAAGAGTTGGCGCGTATCCTGGGACAGAAGTAATATCCTGCTGGGGCAGTCTGGGCTACCCTGAAGATTTCAGAGTGGCTTCAGCGCTGCCCTTTCCCTATGCGTAACAGGCACTATTCAGCACATGAGCCGGGACGGTACGGTTCCGTCAATGTCGCTTTCAGTTTACCTCCGGCGAGTCTTTGTCAACAAAACGCATCGGGTTCGCCGACATGTAATTCGCCGACGAGCGTATTCCGCCGGATTTGACTGGAGAGCTCTTGATGTTCAAAAAATGGTTTGGCCCCAAAGTTGTTGAAGCCGCTCGGCCACAGTCGCCTGAGATAATTGGGTTGCGCCTGGGTGGAGCCTTCGAGTTGGACCCTTTGAAGTTGCGTCTGATAGAGCCACAGCTGGTTGTTGAGGGGGTGGCGCCCACGCAATTGATCCAGGCCGTAGGCGAAGTTAAACTGGACGAGTCCTCTCAGCTTCTGCGTTTTTACACGGACGACGAGGGCTTCCTACAGGTGCTGTTGACCGGCGGGCGCACAGAAAACCACATTTCGGATGTGAAGCTGTGGCACTTCTATGAAACCCAGTCGGTTGGCAGCGAAGCGGACTGGAAGACCCTGCTTGACCATAAAATCAGCCAGCCCAGTATTGAGTTTGAAGGCAATACTTACCACCGTGTGTGGGAGGGAGTGGGTGATTCGTCTCCGCCTGTCGCCATGAGCGAGACCACTTTCAGTGAATCCGCAGAGGCAGACAAGACCGACCAGTTCACCATGCTGTATCAGCGTGAACTGGGCGAGGGCCTGTTTGAATACGTACTCTATTCAGCCGAGGAGAAGCTCATCGACGAGCGCCTGGATCGGTGCTTCGTGATCAGCACCGGCTTTGATCTGAGCTCGTCAGATGTGTCAATTATTGGGTAACTGTTCAGTTCATCCCGTGACCGTTCAGGTTGTGCGCAAACCGGCGTAGAGCCAGGCGACAAATGTGAGGGTAGATTGCGCGCTTGCTGTGCAGTACGCCGTTGCGGCGGCCCATCCTGTTGCTGGCCAGATAGGGGCACTTTCAACTCAGCTGCGCTCTATGTCGGGTATGAGATTAAGTTCATACTCCTGATTCTGCTAATCTGACCGCCGTTCATCACTCATTTAAGGTTAATCAAAATGGATCATGTCATAGCGTCATTATCGGGGCTAATCAATTTTGGGCTTTATTTTTTCCTATCGCTTGTCTTGCTGTTGGTATTCAAGTACGTCTTTACCTTGATCACACCGCACGACGAATGGAAACTGGTCAAGGAGCAGAAAAATGTAGCCGCAGCTATTGGATTGGTCGGTGCAATCATCGGTTTTGCCCTGGCTCTTGGCAGCGCCGCCAGTCACTCGGTGTCACTGGCGGATTTCATGATTTGGGCCTTGGTGGCTTTGCTGGCGCAGGCTGTGGCGTTTGCGCTGGTGCGTTTTGTGTTGATGCCGGACGTAGTACAAAACATCACCGACAACGACATATCCGCCGGCGTTATCCTGGGTGGTACCTCGGTAGCGGTGGGCATATTGAACGCGGCCTGCATGACTTATTAAGGGAAGGCATACATGAAACGTTCCCGAAATATAAATTTGGATAGCATGCGCAATTACGCCGTTCAGCGCGTGCGTGTGAAGCCCTTGGCTTTGGCCATTGCCGCCGCCACCTTGGTCGCCTGCGGCTCCAACCCCACTGAGCCGGCGCTGGTCTACGAGTCGGTGGAGCAGTGCATCGCGGATAACCCGGCTCTGGATATAGAGTGCCGAACGTCCTTCCGACAAGCGGCGGAGCAGGCGCGTGAAGCGGGGCCAAAATACAACTCTCTGGCAGACTGCCAGGCGGAGTTTGGTGCGCAGAACTGTCAGCCGGCCCAGGGCCCGCAAGGACAGAGCTGGTTCATGCCGGCTATGGCCGGATTTATGCTGGGTCGAGCGCTAGACGGCGGTGGCTACCGTTCTGCACCGCTGTACAGTTCCAACAATCCCAACTCGCCCGCCTATGGCCGCTGGACATCGGTAGACGGTAGAACCTACGGCAACCGCTCGAGCCGGGCTCTGCGGGTTGACCAGGATGCCTTCCGACCGAAGCCCGCGGTTACTCGGACCATGGCTCGCGGCGGTTTTGGTTCCACCGTTGCGGCCAAATCCAACTGGGGCGGCAACCGGGCAGGTGCACGAAGCACTCGTACCGGGGGCTGGGGCGGCTGATGTTGTACAGAGTTATGGGAAGTGCGGCGCCGCTCACGGCAGAGGTGCGTTGAGTGCGCAGGGTGCCGTGTCGGGAACGCCCGGACTGGAAGCAAAAAGCTGCAGAGTTTGGTTTTAGATTTCATACGCTGTACGGGCAGGCCTATTGGGATGAATCTGCCTACTATGCCTTCACGCTGGAGCAGATAGAAACGCAACTGGAAGACCCAACCGCCGAACTGCACCAGATGTGTCTGCACGCAGTGGATGTGGTGGTCAAGGATGAGCAGTGGATGCAGCGTTTTCAGATCCCCCCCGAGCACTGGGACTTCGTGCGCCAGTCCTGGTTCAAGCGTGAGCGCAGCCTCTATTCGCGTATGGATCTGGTCTATGATGGCCGGGGGCCCGCCAAGCTACTGGAAAACAACGCCGATACTCCCACCAGCCTTTATGAAACCGGGTTTTGGCAATGGTTGTGGCTGGAGGACAAAATTACTGTTGGTGAACTGCCTGCCAGCGCCGATCAGTTCAATTCCCTGCAGGATAAACTGCTGCGTTGGTTTGAGGTTTATCGGCATCAGAAGGGGCCGGGCCCTCTTCACTTTGCCTGCTGTGAGGGCTCGGAAGAGGACCGCGGTACCGTTCAGTACCTGCAGGATTGTGCTCAGTCTGCAGGCATAACCACCCAGTTTGTGCACATTGAGCAGATCGGCCTGGGTGAGGGTGGCGTTTTCACCGACTTGCACGATCAGGTCATAGACAGCCTGTTCAAGCTCTACCCGTGGGAATTCATGCTGCGGGAAGACTTCTCCATCCATCTGCAGGGCGCCGGCGTGCAGTGGATAGAGCCACCCTGGAAGTCCCTGCTCTCCAACAAGGCACTGTTGCCCCTGCTTTGGCATCTCAACCCCGGTCATCCCAACCTGCTTGCCAGCTACTTTGCCGATGACCCTGCACGCAGCACACTCGGCTCCTATGTCAAAAAACCTATCTTTGCTCGTGAAGGCGCCAATGTCGATGTAGTGGTGGACGGGCAGACGGTATTCAGCTCCGACGGCCCCTATGGCGATGAAGGCTTCATTTATCAGGCCTTTGCTCCTCTGCCGCAATTTGACGGCAACCATGCGCTGATTGGCAGTTGGCTGGTAGATGATGCACCTGCCGGTATCTCCATTCGCGAAGATCGCCAGTTGGTCACCCAAGACCTGTCCCGTTATTTGCCTCACGTTATTCTTTGAGCCAAATCTTGATCGGGTCATCAGTTAAACCCTCCAAGCCACGGTCGCTCAAAGCTTTTGCCCGGTGCAGTTGTCTGTAAAGTTGTGTAAATCCCTGCTACCACCCAATTCCTTTTTGCTAAGGTTAGCTTTGACCTGCAAACACACAAAGCATTTTCTCCTGGTGGAAACCCAGTATGTCAGCACTAGTTACCTCGTTATCCAGTACCCGCCGCCGGTGGGCATGGGTTGCGTTATTTATCCTGTTGGGCCTTCTGGCCGCGTGGTGGTTGACCCGTGAGCAGGGGCAGGCAGATGATCTTGCAGGCGCTCAGGTACGGCGAGGCAACATAGAAACACTGGTGACCGCCACTGGTATTCTCCGGCCGCGCAACTACGTGGATGTGGGGGCACAGGTGTCTGGACAGCTCAAGGTTCTGCATGTGGAAGTGGGCGCCGAGGTCAAGGCGGGCGATCTGCTGGCCGAGATTGATCCCACTATCTATCTTGCCCGGGTGGACGCCACGCGCGCGCAATGGCGTAACCAGACGGCCCAACTGAAAGACCGCCAGGCGCAGCTGAGTTTGGCAGAGCTACAACACCGGCGTCAGCAGAATCTATTGAACGAAGAGGCAACCACGGAGGAGGCCGTACAGACCGCAAAGGCGGTGCTGCAGTCGGCCAGGGCGCAGTTGGAAGCCCTGACCGCACAAATTGAGCAGACCGAGTCCACCTTGCGGGCGGAAGAAGCCAATCTGGAATACGCCCGCATTTATGCGCCCATGGATGGCACTGTGGTGGCAGTGCTGGCGCGGCAGGGTCAGACCCTTAACGCCTCCCAGCAGTCGCCCACCCTGATGCAGATTGCCGACCTGGCCACCATGACCGTGCAGGCTCAGGTATCCGAGGCAGATGTCGCCCGCTTGTCTCCCGGTCTGCCGGTCTATTTCACCACCCTGGGCAGCCAGGGGCGCCGCTGGCACAGCCAGTTGTATCGCATCGAGCCGACGCCGGAGGTTTTGAACAACGTGGTGCTTTATAACGCACTGTTCGATGTTCCCAACGATGAGGGGCAACTGTTGCCGCAGATGACGGCGCAGGTTTTTTTTGTGATTGCCGAGGCACGTGATGCACTGTTGATTCCGGTGTCTGCTCTGGAAGCTGCGCCGCAGCCCGCAGGCAAGCCCGCCGGAACCACCGCGCCTGGGGGCGTGCGGCAGGCGCACAGCGGCCGAGCTCAGGTTCAGGTTGTGATGCCGGACGGCACCCTTCAGCCGAGGCAGGTTGATACCGGGGTCAGCAACCGGGTTCAGGTAGAAATCAAAGCGGGCCTGACTGAGGGGGAAACGGTGGTCACCGGTGTGCGCTCACCGCCGGCTCGTGGGCAACAGGACGCGGCGCGCATGCCGAGGATGATGCGCTGATGGTCGATACCGGCCCCGCACCACTGATAGATCTGCGGTGCGTTACCCGAACTTTTCGCAATGGTGAGATGGCCGTGCAAGTATTGCACGGCATCGACCTGCAAATTTTTGCCGGCGAATTTGTCGCCATCATGGGTACATCCGGCTCTGGCAAGTCCACGCTGATGAATATCATCGGTTGCCTTGATAAGCCCAGCTCGGGTGAATACTTGTTCAACGGCCGCCCGGTGGCGGAGCTAGATCGCGACGGCCTGGCCTTGTTGCGGCGCGAAGCCTTTGGTTTTGTTTTCCAGAGTTACAACCTCCTGCCCGGGGTGAGTGCCTGCAAAAATGTCGAGATGCCAGCCATCTATTCGGGCCTGACCGCCTCGGCACGGCAAGCTCGTGCAGCAGAGCTGTTGACGCGCCTGGGGCTGGAGGACCGACTGGATCATCGGCCCAGTCAATTGTCCGGTGGCCAGCAGCAGCGGGTATCCATCGCCCGGGCTTTGATGAACGGTGGTGACATCATTCTGGCCGATGAGCCAACCGGTGCTTTGGACAGTCGCAGCGGCCAGGAGGTAATGAAGTTGCTGGCCGCGTTGTCCGCCGCTGGGCACACCATCATCCTGATAACCCACGACGCCGAAGTGGCCGGTCACGCCGACCGCCAAATAGAAATTCGCGACGGGCGCATCGTCCGCGACCCGGGCCCTTACTCCACCATTGTCAAGCCACCACCGACCAGAGCTACAGACAGCCCGCTGCGGGGTGAGCCGAGTCTGGTCAGTGAGTTGCGAGAAGGTGGTTTCACCGCGCTGCGTTCGCTGACCAGCAATCTGTTTCGCACCGTGCTGACCCTGCTGGGCATTGTTATTGGCGTGGCCTCGGTCATCACCATGTTGGCCATTGGTGACGGCGCCCGCCATGAGGTGGTGGAGCGTATCAGTGCCATGGGCAGCGATCTGCTGCTGGTGCGCCCCGGTGGGCCGGGTCAGCGGGGAGGGCGCTGGAATGTATCCAGCCTGGTGCCGGAGGATGTGGACGCCATCAATCAGCTGCAGAATGTACGCGCTGCGGTTCCGGAGCTGACCGGGGGGCAAACGCTGCGCTTTGGCAATGCCGATCACAGTGCAGAGATCAACGCCACCTCCTACCAGTTTCCAGTGGCGCGACAATGGCCACTGGCCCGCGGTACGTTTTTTTCTTTGGAGGATCAGCAAAGCTATGCACCGGTGGCCGTGATTGGCCAGTCGGTGGTGGACTCCCTGTTTGGGCAGGTCGAGCCGCTCGGTCAGTACTTCCTGCTCAACAATATCCTGTTTCAGGTTGTGGGGGTGATGAGCGAGCGCGGCGCCTCCCCCATGGGACAGGATCAGGACGATGTGGTGTTGGTGCCATACACCACCGGCAGCCTGCGCATCTTTGGCCAGAGATACTTTCGCAATGTGATAGTAGCAGTGGACGACACAGGGCGGATGGATGAGACCCAGGCCTCCGTGCATCAGCTGTTATTGGAGCGCCACGGGCAGGAGGACTTCCAGATTCGCAACATGGCATCCTTGATCGACACCATATCCGAAACGCAAGACACCCTGACCTGGTTGTTGGGCTCCATTGCCGCCATCTCTTTGCTGGTGGGCGGAATCGGGGTCATGAATATCATGCTGGTGAGTGTGACCGAGCGCACCCGGGAAATTGGCATTCGCATGGCGACCGGTGCTCGTACGCGTCACATATTGCAGCAGTTCTTGATTGAGGCATTGGTCGTCACCGCCAGCGGCGGCTTGATTGGCGTCCTTTTCGGCCTGGGCACGGCGGCCTTTCTGGCTTATCTGGGCACGCCCATCTATTACTCGCTGGTGCCGGTACTGTTGGCATTTGGCTGTGCCTTTGCCACCGGCTTGGTGTTCGGTTATCTGCCGGCGCGCAAGGCCGCACACCTGGATCCCGTCACTGCTCTGGCCACTGAATAAGAGGTGAGAATGTCGTTTTACCAGCGGGTTGTTTTGGGCTTGGCCATAGTGACAGCCGCGGGTTGTACCCAGGTTCAGCCGGTCGAGCGTCCACAGGTTCACTTCCCCACGAAATGGGACTTGCACAGCACCTACTCAGAGGATGTGCACGAGCATTGGTGGCAGGCGTTCAGCTCGCCTCAGCTGGATGCGTTGATGCGGGAAGCCATGGCGCAAAGCCCCGACCTCTTGGCCGCAGCTGAACGGGTGAGGCAGGCCGAGCTGCAAATAAAAATAGCCGGAGGAACGCTTCTTCCAGGCGTGAGCCTGTCCGCCAGCACCGGTGAACGCCGCAACGACTTGGGTGACGCCGCAAGTCAAGTGGCCGGGAGCAGTTCGGCGGGGCTGACGATCAGCTATGAGGCGGATCTGTGGGGCGGATTGGCCGCATCGAGAAGCTCCGCACAAGCGTTATACCGCGCCAGTGAATTTGATCTACAAGCCATGCGTCTGAGTCTATCGGGCGCGGTTGCCAGCGCGTGGTTTCAGTTGCTGGCGCTGGAAGAAAGCCTGGCGCTGGCCCGCCAGAACCTGGAGATCAGCGAGCGAGTCATGGCCGTGGTAGAAGCACGGGTGCGCAATGGCGTAGCGAACAGAGCCGAGATCTCCAGGCAAACCATCAACTTGCTGAATCAGCAGGCGACGTTGCTGCCCCTGGAAATGCAGCAGCGACAGACGCGTGCTGCATTGGCGGTGCTTTTGGGGCGGGTGCCGCAGGGCTTTCGCCCCGCTCCCGAGCTGCTCGCGGATTTGAATATACCCCTGATCAATGCCGGTATGCCGGCAGAAATTCTTGTTCGCCGTCCCGACCTGGCACGGGCGGAAGCACAGCTGCAGGCCGCCGATGCCAACTTGCTGAGCCTGCGTTCCGCGCTTTGGCCGCGCGTGAGTCTGAGCGCCACCGCAGGGCTGGCAGCCGGTGGTGTGTTCTCTTTGGGCGCGGCTTCCGAAAGCCTTGGCTGGACTGCAGCATTGGCGCAGACCCTGTTTGACGGGGGCAGTCGCCGGGCGCAGACTGCGGTTGGCAAATCCCGCAGGCTGGAGCTGGTGGAACACTACCGCAGAGCCATCCTTGTAGCCCTGCAAGAAACAGAAGATGCACTGGCGCGGGCTGCGTTATACCGGCAGCTGGAGCAAAGCCAGAGGGAGATTCTGCAGCACGCCGAACGCCATCTACAGCTTACGGAGGTGCGCTACCGCGAGGGGAGCGACGATCTTTTGACCTTGCTGGATGCCCAACGTACTCTGTTTCAAACCCGCGACCAGCTGACTCAAGCGCGCCTCAACAGGTTCCTGTCAGCGGTGGACCTGTACAAGGCGCTGGGCGGAGGATGGCGTGTGCCGGAGAGCTCTCATTAAAAACCTCTCGTCTCGGATTAGGCATGCGTTTGGTCGGGAGCGAACGGTCGTGTACAATTTGTGTGATGCGGTTCATGAAATGCCGCTGGTGATGTGGGTTACTGTATATCTATTGCCCAATTTACCCTTGGTTGACTTGCGCGTTTGCCCAGGCGAAAGAATTCTGGTTTGCTAACGCGCATTGGAGCGCGGCCGTGCGCCACACGACGCGCTCAGAACACCCCATAATCACAAGAACGGGATAGCAGCATGAACACAAAAGCCGCTTCAGGCATAGTGACTCTGGCACTGGCAGTCAGCGTGGGTTTGACAGGTTGTGGTGGTGCCGCCGAGGATGACGTAACGCCTGGATCGTCCAGCAGTAGCTCGTCGTCCAGCAG
>CAYNST010000028.1:23262-33025 GCA_964399955.1 uncultured Cellvibrionaceae bacterium
AGCTCGTCGTCCAGCAGCAGCTCATCGTCCAGCGGTGCAGTCGGGTTGCTTGGCAACGCCGAGCGCGGTCAGACGCTCTATAACACTGCCAGCCTGGGTTGCCTTGGCTGTCACGGCGCCACCGGCGAAGGGCCGGTGGCTCCCATAGACGCGTCCAAGTTTGTGTTCGGCTCACGTGAACTGGAACAGCTGATTGCCGACACTATGCCCAGTCTGTCGCCTGAGGCGTGCGCGGATCAATGTGCAGCAGACATTGCAGCCTATATTCACACCTGGACTTTCACCACGCCGGTCCAAGCCTGCGAGTCAAATCTTACCTACGGTGCGCGCCAGCTCAAACTGCTTACCCGTGAGGAGTATCAAAACACGCTAGAAGATTTGGTCGGCATAGACTTCGACGCGGCAGCAGGCATTCCCGCAGATGCCAATATCCACGGTTACAACAACAACATAGCCGCAGCTGTCACTCAGATCCATCAAGAATCGTATTTTGAGGCGGCCAAACAGGTTTCCGCTTGGGCGCGAGCCCGCGACTTCGCCGGTGTCGTCAGTTGCGACACCAGCAACGCGCAAAGCTGTGTTGATGATCTGACACAAAATTTCATCAAGCGCGCCTTCCGCCGTCCTTTGACCAAGGGTGAGGTTACGGCGTTTCGGGCACTTTTTGGTGACAGCTTCACCGGTGGTGATGTGGCTACCGGCATTGAGATGGCCGTGACTGCCGCTCTGGTTGCACCAGCATTTTTGTACCGTTCCGAGCAGGGAGTGCCGGTCTCCCTTGGAGAATTTGACGGCAGCCAGTACGAGTTTTCCGGCCCGCCGGAGACGCGCTTGGCAAGTGGCTTCACCGACAAGCGGCACTATACCAGCGGGACTGTGGCAGGCTCAGTTATCATCGGTGACACCACCAGTAGTCGCCAACAGGGCAAGCTGGGCCAGCACCTGGCCTTCACCGGCGAAGGTACCTTGTTGGAGTTTTCAGTTCGGGGTGTGTTACCCGCCGACGGCACCATTCCGGTGCTGAAGTTTGCCGTGGGCAGCTTGAGTGGCTCGACTCCCATTGACTGGGAAGAATTCAGAACCCTGTCACTGTATCTACCGGGCGTAAGCGGCCACAGGGAGTTTTCTTTTTTCGTAGATCCGTCGCCGGCTCAAATTGAGCTGCACCAGATAAGACACGGGGCCGGTGTCCGCTCGGAGAACGCACCGGATGAAGACGCTTACGAATTGACACCCCACGAAATTGCTACCTACCTGGCTTATACCTTCACAGGTTCCACACCTGATGATGTGTTGCTTGCGGCGGCTGCGGCGGACCAGCTAGCCACTGATGCACAAGTGGCCGCCCAGGTAGAGCGTCTGCTCAACACGCCCAGAGCCAAAAAACGATTGGGAAATTTTGCGGCTCAGTGGATGGGTACTGACCTGGCGCTGACCCAGCCCAAAGACCTCAACCTCTTTCCTGAAATCAATGACGACATTCGTCGCTCGATGGCCCAGGAGGTGCGGGAGCTATTTGTCCACGCCGCCCTGTCGGGCAGCAGTTTTGAAGAGTTTTTTGCCGGTGACGACGCATTTGTGGATTCCACTCTGGCGCAGTACTACGGGCTGAGCGGGACCGAGGCCACGGGTTTTGGCCCGGTATCGGGCGGCGGCGAGCGGGGCGGTATCCTGACCACGGGTGCCTTCCACCTGGCCTATGGCAACTTTGAAGAGACGTCCCCTATTGTTCGGGCCGCTCGGGTGCGTGAAAAGCTGCTGTGCCAGGAGATTCCGCCACCACCGGCAGGGATTGCCATTGACAGGGCTGCGGCAGAAGAACGCATAAGCGAAATCATAGCCGACGGTGGCTCAGTTACTCAACGACATCGCACCGAGTTGCTGACCGAAGAACCTTATTGCGCCCAGTGCCATGAAAAAATCATCAATCCGCTCGGTTTTGGCATGGAAGATTTTGACACCATTGGCCGCTACCAGCTTTTGGATATCAACGATAACCCGGTTGATGCCAGTGGCGTGCTGCACGGCATTGAGTCTCTGGCGGATATCAACTCCACCAGCATGAGCTTTGGCGGCAGCAAAGACCTGGGCGCAGTCCTGGCCAAGAGTGACCGCGCCTACGAATGTTTTGTTGAAAACGCATTTCGCTTCGCCACCGGTATGGGCACGCAGAAGATTGACAAGGACAACCCCGATATAGGCTCGCTGAATGCGCAGGAGGTTCAAGACTACACCTGTTCGGTACAAGGTATGACGGAAGCCATGATTCACTCGGGCTACGACGCCCGCGAGGTTTTCAAGTCGCTTGGCACCATGAAGCTGGTCCGCTTCAGAAAAGACATGAACCGATAACGGCGTGTGGCCAAAAGAGAGAGTGAGCAAAACATGAACAATAACCATCTTAAGCTTGGCAGCCGTCGCACATTTTTGAAGAACGTCAGCAAACTGGGGTTTTCTTCGGTTGTGTTGAACTCCGCGCTGGCCGGTTCTGGTCTTATGTGGGCGCGGGGCGCCATTGGCG
The DNA here is from genome assembly GCA_964399955.1 of uncultured Cellvibrionaceae bacterium. GTDB lineage: Bacteria > Pseudomonadota > Gammaproteobacteria > Pseudomonadales > Cellvibrionaceae > CAYNST01. Next base: position 25,784 of record CAYNST010000028.1, read on the forward strand.
CCGAGGGCGGTCTTGCCCCCAAGCGCCTGATCACCATTCATGTGACCAATGGCGCGCACCCGCGAACCTGGCACCCCGCCACCAAAGGCACCGATTTTGTTCTGCCGGCTGGTGCGGCGCCGTTTGAGGAGGTGCGATCGCAGTGTCTGTTTGTGGACGGTTTGACGGGAGAGGGCGGCCACGGTCCGCATCATCAATGTGTGACGAACAACAAAAACGATTCCATCGATATTTTTGCCGGTAAAAAGATTGGTGCGGAGACGCCTTACCCCACGTTGCACCTGGCAGCGCTGAACCAGGGCGGCTTGTCGCGCATCAATCGCAACGGCGTACCCTTTGAGATCAATCCGCTGCGCACCTACGACCGTTTGTTCCCGACGGTCAATACCGGAGCCGACGGCAAGGACTGGGACACCATACGCGCGCAGGGCATTCTGGGTATGAACCTGGAACTGATCAAGGATCTGCAGAGCAAGCTCAACCCCTTGCAACAGCAGCGTCTGGAGCAGCATATGGACTCGGTGGCGGCGCTGCAAAAAAACATTCTGCAACGTGCGGCGGGTACTGGCAGCGCTGCCTGCAGCACACCTTTTTGGGGTGGCTCGGTTGCCGATACCACACGCTTAGGCACGGATTCCATTGACCTGGCAACCACTGAGCAACGCGTTGACCTTTACATGGAGCTGATCGTGCTGGCCATGAAGTGCGATTTGACTCGCGTGGCGACCTTCAGTTTTGGCGACAGCGGCGCAGATATTTTGATTCCCGGTCTTACCAATAACGCCGACTGGCACGGCTGCCAGCACGGCTATCGCAATGAAATTGACAACCCGATCGGCCGCGCCTGGTTTTCCAGCAAAATGGTGACTCTTATGAAGGCACTGGCGCAGGAACCCGACATGGACGGCCGCACCATGTTGGATAACACCCTATTATATTTGACCAGCGATATGGGCGACGGCTCCCCCCACAACAACGACCGTCATCCCATCGTCCTGGCCGGTGGACCCATCAGTGGCGGCAGAGCCGTGGATATGAACGGTCGCGCCTGGGATGGGCTGTTTGACACCATCATGGCGGGTATTGGCATTGAGCTGGACGCACCGGACTATCCCAACTACGGCAACGGTGCCGGCGTCTACAGCGGCTGGCTTGCGTAGGTTTGGTCGGCGCGGCGCAACGGATGGCGCCGCCGCGTGGCAATAGAAACGATCTCCGTACCCGGTTGCTCTCTGCTGCTATCGTCCTTTGCTTTCCACCGCCAGGCTTCCGTTAACCTTTTCCCTTTGCCCCTTCAACACTGCCCATCACCTTGACCCTCTTTCTGAAATCTAAGTAAATCGACGCCAGGCGCCAGCCCGGCCCGTATAGACTGCCTCAACTGCTGTCTGCTTGAAACTCGGATTATTTACCCTATGACCCACGAAGCCATCATCATTCGCGGCGCACGCCAAAATAACCTCAAAAACCTGAACCTGGACATCCCTTTGGGTGAGCTGGTGGTGGTGACGGGGGTGAGTGGTTCGGGTAAATCCACCCTGGCGTTTGACACCATCTACGCCGAGGGACAACGCCGCTACGTCGAAACCTTCTCGGCTTATGCTCGCCAGTTTTTGGACCGTATGGATAAACCCGCAGTGGACTCCATAGAGGGTATTCCGCCGGCCATTGCCATAGAGCAAAACAACACGGTGCGCACCTCGCGCTCCACCGTCGGCACCATGACCGAGCTCAACGACTACCTGAAGTTACTGTTTGCCCGGCTGGCGCGGCTGTTTTGCCAGGGCTGCGGCGGGGAAGTGGTGCGTGATACCCCGCAGAGTGTGGTGGAGGCGCTCTACCGTGACTGGCCATCCGCGCAACGCCTGATGGTGTGTATGCCGATCAAGGTTCCCGAAAGCCTCAGTGACGACCAGGTACTGCAGTTGCTCAATCAACAGGGTTATGCGCGCATGCACAATCGGGCTGGCGGCCGGGTAGAGGTGGTACAGGACCGTCTCAAACTCACCGCTGACAATCGCAGTCGCCTGACCGAGGCGGTGGAAGTGGCGCTGCGCTTCGGCAAGGGGCATTTGCTGGTGTATCCCCTGGATGAGACCGCCGAGGCAGGCACGCCACGGCGCTTTTCCAGTCATCACCACTGCCCGGCCTGCGACATCAGCTATGCGGAGCCAAGCCCCAGCCAGTTCTCCTTTAACTCGCCCATCGGCGCCTGCGAGAGCTGTCGCGGCTTTGGCCGCATTATTGGTGTTGACTACGCTTTGGTCATCCCGGACGAAGGCAAATCCCTGCAAGGCGGGGCTATCAAACCCATACAGACGCCGAGCTTCAGCGATGTGCAGGCAGAGTTGCTAGAGTACGCCCAGCAACGGGGCATACCCATAGATGTGCCATGGTCGTCCTTGAATAAAAAGCAGCGCCATTGGGTACTGGAGGGGGAAGGCCATTGGGACGAGGGCGTCTGGTACGGCGTGCGGCGTTTTTTTGACTGGCTGGAAAGCAAGGTCTACAAGATGCACATTCGCATGTTGTTGTCCAAGTATCGCGCCTACACGCCCTGCCAAGCCTGCGGTGGCGCGCGGCTGAAACCGTCTTCCCTCTGGTGGCGGATAGGCTCCCATGACGCAGCTGAGCAGGCATTGAACGGGCGCAGCCGATTCATGCCGGTGGACGCGTCTTTGCCGGAGCCGCGCTTCCGGCAGCTGCCGGGCCTGAACATTCACGACATGATGCGCCTGCCGTTGACGCGCTGCGCGCAATTTATTCAGCAGCTGGCAGAGGGCGGCGACGGGCTGCCGGCGGACGATGCAGCCGAGTTGCTGCTGGGCGAGATACGCGCCAGGCTCGGCTATCTGTGTGAAGTGGGGCTGGATTACCTGACCCTGGACCGGCAATCCCGGACTTTGAGTGGGGGAGAGGTGCAACGTATCAACCTCACCACCGCTTTGGGTACTTCACTGGTCAATACCCTGTTTGTACTGGATGAACCCAGTACCGGGCTGCACCCGCGGGACATCCAGCGCCTGGTCAAGGTGCTGCAGCGCCTGCGCGACGCCGGCAACTCCCTTCTGGTGGTGGAGCACGACCCGCAGGTGATCCTGGCCGCAGACCGCATACTGGATATTGGGCCAGGACCGGGACGTCTAGGGGGTGAAATACAATTTTTTGGCACGCCCAAGGCGCTGTTGAAACGCAGTGACATTCTCACGGCCCGCTATCTCAGCGGCCGGGAACAGGTGGGCGCATCCCGCTTGGGTGTTGCCGAGGTCTCGCCCGGATATCTCACAGCGTCAACAACTGAGGATGCTGTCATCCGGATATGTGGCGCCCGTGCGCACAATCTTAAAAATATCGATGTAACAATTCCCCTTAAGCGCCTGGTGTGCTTGACCGGGGTCAGCGGGTCGGGCAAGTCCACCTTGATGCGGCAAGTACTCTACCCGGCGCTGCAGAAACACCTGGGTGAACAAACCGAGGCACCCGGGGCCCATGATCGCCTGGAAGGTTTAGCGCATATTGACCGGGTAGTGATGGTGGACCAAAGTCCCATCGGCAAGACCACTCGCTCCACACCCGCAACCTATGTGGGTGCCTTTGATGCCATACGCAAGTTGTTCGTGGCCACACCCCAGGCTCAAGAGCGCGGCTATACGGCGGGCACCTTCAGCTTCAACTCCGGCAACGGCCGCTGTCCTACCTGTCAGGGCAACGGCTTTGAGCATGTGGAAATGCAGTTTCTCAGCGACGTCTATTTGCGCTGCCCGGACTGTGACGGCAAGCGCTTCCGCAGTGAAATACTGGAAGTGAAACTGCTGCACCACACTGGCGATGATGGCACGCACCGGGCCATCTCGATTGCCGACGCGCTGGAGATGACCATTGCCGAAGCACTGGCGTTTTTCAGTGACAGGGCCGAGGTGCAGCGCACTCTGAAACCCCTGGCCGATGTTGGCCTGGACTACGTGCAGCTGGGGCAGGCGGTGCCCACCTTGAGCGGCGGCGAGGCGCAACGGCTGAAACTGGCAGGGCATTTGGCGGCAACCCGGGCCAAAGCCAAAGAACACATACTGTTTCTGTTTGACGAACCCACCACCGGTTTGCATTTTGCCGATATCAATACCTTGATGGGCGCCTTCCGCCAACTGCTTGCGGCGGGTCACTCTGTGTTGGTAATTGAGCACAACCTGGATGTAATCGGCGCTGCCGATTGGCTGATCGACCTGGGGCCGGAGGGCGGTGATGCCGGCGGACAACTGTTGGTGGAGGGCCCTCCGGGGCAAGTGATGAGCCAGCACGACGGTCACACCGCCCGCGCGCTGCGCGACTACCAGAAGGCCTTGAGCGGGGGCAGCATCCTGCCCGCTGCCGATCGTAAACCGCGAGTTAAAACCCGGCGGGTCATCAGTGTGCACAAGGCGCGCGAGCACAACCTGAAAAATATTGATGTAACCATCCCGCGGGACAAGCTCACGGTTATTTCGGGAGTAAGTGGCAGCGGCAAAAGCACGCTGGCCTTTGACCTGATATTTGGCGAAGGTCAGCGCCGCTACCTGGAATCACTCAATGCCTACGCACGGCAGTTCGTGCAGCCGGCGGCGCGCCCGGATGTGGACGCCATTTACGGCATACCTCCGGCGGTCGCCATAGAGCAGCGCACCAGCCGCGGGGGCCGCAAAAGTACGGTCGCCACCCTCACCGAGATCTACCACTACCTGCGCCTGCTCTACGTCAAGTTGGGCACTCAGCATTGTCCCAGTTGCCAGGTACCCATTCAACCGCAGACTCCGGAGGTCATAGTCGACCGGGTGCAGAAGGACTTCCGCGGGCGCGAACTCACCCTGCTGGCGCCCATGGTGGTGGCACGCAAGGGCATCTACCGGGAGCTGGCACAATGGGCGGCGGAGCGCGGTTACACGCAGCTGCGCGTAGACGGTGTATACCTGCCAACCAACCCCTGGCCCGCGCTGGACCGCTACAAGGAACACAGCATCGAACTGCCTTTGCTGACCTTGAAGGTGGCGCCGCAAAATGAGCGTCAGCTGGCGCAGGGCCTGGCGCAAGCGCTGAGCCTGGGCAACGGTGTGGTGATTGTCGCACCGACGGGGACGAGCCGAGGCAAGAAGGCCCCTGTAGAGCGGTTGTTTTCCACTCAACGTGCCTGCCCCAGCTGCGGCTGTGGCTTTGATGAGCTGGATCCGCGCTTGTTTTCCTACAATTCCAAACACGGCTGGTGCGGCAGCTGTTACGGCACAGGCGCGGTCATTGCCGGTTTTGATGCCGAGCAGACCGGAGAAGAAAGCAGTTGGCAGCCCGAGGCGGGGCAGGAAGGGGCATTGCGCACCTGCCCCGCCTGTGAGGGGCAGCGTCTTAACCCGACGGCCCTGGCGGTGCGGTTTCGTGACCGCTCCATTGCCGAGCTTGCCGCCTTGCCGGTGGATGCGGCAGAGCAATGGTTTGGCAAGCTCAACCTGAAGGCGAAGGAGCAGGCCATTGCCCGGGATCTGCTGGCGGAGATGCACAGTCGCTTACAGTTCCTGCAGAAAGTAGGGCTCAACTATCTGAGCCTGGACCGCGCGGCCCCAACGCTCAGCGGCGGCGAGGCCCAGCGCATTCGCCTGGCGGCGCAACTGGGCTCCAGTCTGCAGGGAGTGTGTTATGTGCTGGACGAACCCACCATTGGCCTGCACACCCGCGACAACCGCAAACTGATTGAAACCCTGCGCGAGCTGCAGCAGCAGGGCAATACGGTGGTCGTGGTCGAGCACGACGAAGACACCCTGCGCGAGGCAGACCACTTGATCGACATGGGCCCCCAGGCTGGTGTCAATGGCGGTGAAGTGGTTGCCTGCGGCAGTCTGAAGCAAGTCATGCGCAACAAAAACTCCTTGACCGGGCAGATGCTGTCCAAGCCCTTGCGTCACCCCCTGCCGGGCCTGCGCAACCTTGAAATGCGCGCCCTTTGGCCGGAGCAACAGCTTGGTATTGAAGGCGCAGCGCAAAACAACCTGGCCTGTGTCAACGTGAAGGTTCCCCTGCGCCAACTGGTCGCCATTACCGGCGTCAGCGGCAGCGGCAAAAGCACTTTGGTGCGCGGCGTGCTCTACCCCAACCTGAAAACCGCCATCGCCAACAAGCGCAAGCGGAAACACAGCTGGCAGGGGGCCGGCAGCATCAGCGGCTGGGAAGACATAGACCGCATCCTTGAAGTGGATCAGACCCCCATTGGCAAAACGCCGCGCTCCTGCCCGGCAACCTATATTGGCATTTGGGACACCATCCGCAAGCTGTTCGCCGGTACGGTGGATGCGCGCCTGCGCGGCTACACGCCGGCGCGTTTTTCATTCAATGCCGGCGACGGCCGCTGCGAAGCCTGCGGAGGCCAGGGCATGCAGAAGATCGAGATGAGTTTTCTGCCCGATGTGCGCGTGCCCTGCGAGGTATGCCACGGCTGGCGCTTCAATGATGAAACCTTGAGCGTGCGTTACAAGGGCCAGCACATAGGCGATGTGCTGGCCATGAATATAGATGATGCGGCTGCGTTTTTTGAACCCGTGACCAGCGTGCACCACGCCCTGTGCCTGCTGCAGGATGTGGGCCTGGGATACCTCACGCTGGGCCAGCAAAGCCCAACCTTGAGTGGTGGTGAAGCCCAGCGTATCAAACTGGTGGCGGAGCTTGCCAAGGCCCGCATGACTCCGGAAGACGCCCGTGGACGCAGCTCCCAACACAATTTGTATGTGTTGGATGAACCCACCGTGGGGCTGCACATGGCGGATGTTGAGAGGCTGCTGCGGGTGTTGCACCGCTTGGTTGACGCCGGTAACTCCGTATTGGTGATCGAGCATAATCTGGATGTGGTGGCCGAAGCCGACTGGATCATCGATATGGGACCGGAGGGCGGGCAGGGAGGCGGTAGAGTGATTGCTCAGGGGACCCCGGCGGCGGTAGTCAAAGTGAAGTCATCGGTCACCGGCCAGTACCTGGCCGAGTTGATTAAGCGCTAGCGAAGTATTGCAAAATAGGCCCGAGTGAGACTTTGTAGCTAGATTGTTGCTTGCGTCTCTCCACTCAACTCGGATAGGGTCTAATATTCAGCTCATGCAAAAGTGTGGCTAATGGCTAAGCGCTGGGCGATTCTTCGCCTAATAGTGATGGGGGCTAGTGTAATGGGCAAGCGGCTGATATGGGCAAGTGCTTGGTTGGTCTTGGCGTCGGCGTGCGGCGGTGAAGTCGGCGATACAA
>CAYNST010000029.1:0-32512 GCA_964399955.1 uncultured Cellvibrionaceae bacterium
CGCGCCAAGGCCTGCCCACGGCTGCGATAGCGCCTTTGAACGGCCGGCTTAGGGTTATTGCCTGGCAATCAGGTCGCGAGAGTTTTTCATATTGCGAAACACCAGCGGCCTTGCTTCTGCCTGGCGGCCCTGGGCGGCGGTAAGGGTGTCAGTGATCTGGTGGTGATGAGGGCTTTTGTCGCATACCGGGTCGGCATTGGCGGCGTCGCCGGTGAGCAGGAACGCCTGGCAACGGCAGCCGCCAAAATCCTTGTGTTTTTCCGGGCAGCTGCGGCAGGGCTCTTTCATCCAGGCGTCACCGCGAAAGGCGTTGAATCCGGGCGAATCGCGCCAGATGCTCTCGATGCTCCAGTCGCGCACGTTGGGGAACTCAATGGGCAGGTCCCGCGCGCTGTGACAGGGCAGGGCGGTGCCGTCCGGTGTGACGGTCAGGAAGATAGCGCCCCAGCCGTTCATGCAGGCCTTGGGGCGGGTCTCGTAATAATCCGGCACCACAAAAATAATTTTCATTTTGTCGCCGTGGGCCTGCCGGTACTGCTTCACCACTGCTTCTGCCCGCTGCAATTGTTCACGGGTGGGCAGCAATTGTTCGCGGTTGTGAAATGCCCAGCCGTAATATTGCGAATTGGCCAGTTCCACATAATCCGCTCCCAGCTCGGCGGACAGTTGCAGAATCTGGTCTACCTTATCCACATTGTGGCGGTGCAAAACAAAGTTCAGCACCATGGGGTAGTCCTGCCGTTTCACCTCTTCTGCCATCGCCTTTTTCTGCGCAAAGGCTTTGGCGCTGCCGGCAATGAAGTTGTTGAGCTCTTCCGAGCTGGCCTGAAAGCTGATTTGGATATGATCCAGGCCGGCGCCGCGAAAGGCGGCAACTCTCTCGGCATCCATGCCCACCCCGGAGGTGATCAGGTTGGTGTAAAAGCCCAGGCGTCGGCCCTCGGCGATCAACTCTGTGAGGTCTGTGCGCAGCAGAGGTTCGCCACCGGAGAATCCCAGCTGGGCGGCGCCCATTTTGCGCGCCTCCCGCATTACCCGGAACCAGTCTTCTGTGTCCAGTTCCTGTTGCACTGCCGCCATGTTCAGCGGGTTGGAGCAGTAGGGGCACTGCAGCGGGCAGCGGTAGGTCAGCTCTGCCAGCAGCCAGAATGGGGGCCCGACCTTAGTCATGATGCAACCAGCGCTGCTGAAAGGCGTCGGCAAAAAAATCTGCCACATCCTGCTTTATATCGCACACATCGGCCTGCGGGAATTTGTCCGCCAGTTTGCCGATGATGCGGTCGATGGTGTTTGTTCCGTCGCAGAGCGAAAGGATCTCGCCGGCGCTCTCGTTCAGCTTCACCATACCTTCGGGGTACAGCAGCACAAAGGCGTTTTGTGCTTCCTCCCATTGCAGGCGGTAGTGCCGGTCGATACGAGGCACCCAGGTGTGGTTAATAGGGGGCAGCAAAATGCTTTGAGGCTCAGCCATGGTCGGCAATCTCGCAGTTGTGAAAGGGCGGGGTTTTGTGCACGTAAGCCATGGTCATGGCGTCCAGCATGCTCCACAGTATGTCCAGCTTGAATTGCAGTATATCGAGTGCCTGCTGTTGCTGTTCCCGGGTGACAAAATGACCCAGTGTCACCCTGAGCCCGTGCTCAACGTCCCGGCGTGCCTCACTCAGGCGGCTGCGGAAGTAGCTGTAGCCGGACGGCTCTATCCACTGATAGTGCTGGGGCCAGCTGTCCAGGCGGCGCTGGTGAATATCCGGGGCGAACAGCTCGGTTAACGAGCTGCAGGCCGCCTCCTGCCAGTTGGCGCGGCGGGCAAAGTTGAGATAGGCGTCCACAGCAAAGCGCACGCCTGGCAACACGTGACGCAGATCCAGCAGCTCTTCCCGCGCCATACCGCAGGCCTCACCCAGTCGCAGCCAGGCTTCTATACCGCCCTCATCACCTTCGCGGCCGTCGTGATCCAGAATGCGCTGCACCCACAGGCGGCGCGCGTCGCGGTCGTCGCAGTTGGCCAGCACGGCAGCGTCCTTGATGGGGATGGTCAGCTGGTAATAAAAGCGGTTGGCTACCCAGCCGCAAATTTGCTCCGGTGTGCACTGGCCGCTGTTCATGGCCAGGTGAAACGGGTGATGACTGTGGTAAAGGGCGCCTTTGGCGCGCAGGCGCCGCTCGAACTCGTCGCGGGGCCAGGGCGGTTTGACTGGACTCATGAGGGTCGGCTGTCCATTGGCAGTTGCATTGGTTGCGCAGCTCATCCCGTGAGCTGCAGACTTATCCTAAAGTACGATGTCCATGCCATCGTGGGCCACTTCAATGCCGTGATCGGCGAGAAGCTGCCGTTCTACCGAGTCTTCGCGCAGGATGGGGTTGGTGTTGTTGATGTGAATCAAAATTTTGCGGGGCTTCTGCAGGCTGTCCAGCACTTCAATCATTCCCCCCTTACCGGACTGCGGCAGGTGTCCCATCTGGCTGGCAAGCTTGCTGCCCACTCCCGCCTGTTGCATTTCATCCTCCTGCCAAAAAGTGCCGTCCACCAGCACGCAGTCGGCCTGCTGCATAAACGGTAACAGGTGAGGCTCCATTGCCCCCAGCCCAGGCGCGTAGAACGCGGTTTTGCCGTTGCTCAGGTCTTTGATCAGCACGCCGATATTGTCCCCGGGAGCCGGGTTGTCGCGGTGGGGCGAGTAGGGCGGCGCCTTGCTGGTCAGAAATACCGGTGTGAACTGCAAACCTGTGGCAGCGGGTATCTGAAAGTCCTGGTCTATGTGGATGCGGTGGCGCTGGATGCCGCCGTTCCAGGCTTCCAGCATGCGGAACACGGGGAACCCCTGGGTCAGGTCTTCGTACACGCTGTCGGTGCAGTAGACCTGGTGCGGACAGCCCTCGCGCAGCATCAGCAAACCGGTGGTGTGGTCAATCTGGCTGTCCATGTAGATGATTGCGGCAATACCGGTGTCTCGCAGGCCCTTGCGCGGTTGAATCTCCGGAAAGGCCTCCAGTTGAGCGCGGATATCCGGCGAGGTATTGAATAAAACCCATTGCTGGTCATTGGTGCTGACGGCTATTGAAGATTGGGTTCTGGCGGTGGCATGGATCCGGCCGTTTCTCAAGCCGCTGCAGTTACTGCAATTGCAGTTCCACTGCGGAAATCCTCCGCCCGCTGCAGAGCCCAGTACATGAATGCGCATAAATTGGAAAACCTGGAAAAAACGGCGCGGCGGACCGGCCCGGCCCGGCCGCGCGGAGGGCTGGTCTCAGCGATGGGCGAAATACATGGTCACTTCAAATCCGATGCGCAAATCACTGTAGGCGGGTTTGGTCCACATGGCTGTATCCTCTAATAGATGGTGGATTTGTAACGGGTAAAAGAGCGGTAAACTGCTCTGCAGAGTTGGATGGCGCACCCGGCCACGGGTACCTCGTGGCCGGGCTGTACCACCTTTGTACCTTTTACGGAATGAAGCCTTCCCGGTATCACCGCAGGCCCCACCGGGCTGCTCTGCAGCGCCGGTCAACAGCATCGGCTGGGCTCTTCCGGCCGTATGACTGGTCTAAGAGCTGAATTCATCTCTGCAACAAGCAGCATTAATCGATTAACAGGCAGTGGCTATGTCAAGACGGCACATTGAGCAAATGGTGAATCAGGTAGGCGCAATTGTCAGCGAAATGCACAGCTTGCGGTTTCGCTATATCCAGCACGGGCGGCAGGGCTTTGAGCCGTTGATGAACGTTTACCGCTACCCCGATCACTACGAAATCTGTGTGGAGCTTGCGGGTGTGGCAGCAGAGGACATTCGTATCACGGTAACGGGGAGGCGGGTGGCGGTTGCGGGGGTGCGTCACTGGCCCGACCTGCGCTGCAAGATCACTGAAAACCGCTGCCGCCGCACCACGCTGATGGAAATAGAAGAAGGCAGCTTCTGGCGGGAAATCGAGCTGCCTGAAGAAGTTGATGGCCGTACCGCTGAAGTCAGTGCCCTGCAAGGGCTGGTGTGGATTCGTTTACAACTGTCATAAGGAAACCGCTGTGTCCAATCTATTGCTTTCGGCCGATGCGTCACCGTCACAACCCGCCGCTATGGATGGGGGTGCGGGCCAGGCGGCTGATGATAACCTGCCCTATTTACTCCTGCCTTTGAAAGAAGATGTGGTGTTCCCGGGCATGACTATTGTTTTGCCGGTTCTGGGACCGGAACTTGCGGGCATGATAGAAGAGACCTTGCCAAAAAGCCGGAAAGTGGTGGTGAGCACCTTGAAAAGCAATGTGCAGGAGCCGGTTGGCCCTGAAAGCTTTTACGCGGTGGGCGTGGTGGGTCGAGTGGTGCAGATGATGCGCCGCGGCGAAACCCTGGTGCTGGTCTTTGAGGCTCACGATCGGGTAAAACTGCAAGACTTTACCGCGCAGGGAGCCGCCTTCCAGGTTAAGGTCGAGCGCATGCCCAGCACCTCGCCGCCGGGTGACGACCAATACTGGCAGGCGGCCGTGCGCAATCTGCGGGATTCGGCGCTGCAGTTCGTCCGCAAGTCGCAGTCAACGCCCAAGGATATGGAACTGGCCATGGCCAACATACCGCTCAGCAATGCGCCCCTGCTGACGGACTTCCTGGCCGGTCATTTGGCGCTGGTGCTGGAGCAAAAGCAAAAATTGCTGGAGGAGTCACAGGTGGTCAAGCGGGTTGACCGGCTGCAGAAGTTCGTCAACGAGCAGCTGCACATTGCGGATCTGCAGGCCAAACTCAGGGACGATGTGCAAACCGAATTCAGTGAAGCCCAACGCCGTGCTTTTCTGCGTGAGCAACTGCGAGCCATTCAGAAAGAGCTGGGTGAAGACAATGGCACAGACTCGAAAGTGGCCGAACTGGAGCAAAAAATAGAAGAAGCCGGGCTGCCGGACGGCGCTCGCACTCAGGCTGAACGAGAGCTGAGACGCTTGCAGCAGCTGTCGCCCTCCAGCCCGGAATACTCGCTGATCATTGACTATCTGGACACCATCGTCAGCTTGCCCTGGTCAAAGCAAAGTGAGGATCAGCTGGACCTGCACCGGGCGGAAGAAATACTGGAAAACGATCACTACGGTATTGCGCGGGTCAAGCGCCGCATTATCGAGTACCTGGCGGTGCGCAAGCTCAACCCAACCGGCCGCGGCCCCATATTGTGTTTTCTGGGGCCGCCGGGGGTTGGCAAAACCAGCCTGGGGCAGTCCATTGCCAGTGCGCTTGGGCGGGAGTTTGCGCGAATAGCCCTGGGAGGCGCGCGGGACGAGGCGGAAATTCGTGGTCACCGGCGAACCTACATTGGCGCCATGCCCGGGCGCATCATTCAGGAGCTGCGGCGCACCGGCACCCGCAACCCCGTGATCATGCTGGATGAACTGGACAAACTGGGGGCGGATTTTCGCGGTGACCCGGCCAGCGCTTTGCTGGAGGTGCTGGACCCGCGGCAAAATCATGCCTTTGTCGACCGCTATCTGGACCTGCCCTTCGATCTCTCACAGGTCATGTTCATAGCCACGGCCAACATGATTGAGCCGGTGCCTGCGCCACTGCGTGACAGGATGGAAATCATTCAGCTCTCTGGTTACACGCCGGATGAAAAACGCCATATTGCCCAGCAATACCTGGTGCCCCGGCAACTGCAGGAAAACGGCGTCAGCGCCGAGCAGTGCCAATGGTCGGAGGAAGCTTTGCAAAAGGTGATTCAGCAATATACCCGCGAGGCCGGGGTGCGCAATCTGGAGCGTGAAGTGGGCGCCGTTACCCGTGGGGTTGCCGCGCGCATTGCCAAGGGCGAGACGGAGCAGGTAGCGGTGACCACCGACGAAGTTGGCAGCATTTTGGGGCCACCGCGTTTTGTCAGTGAAAAAAGGGTGAACAGCAGCAGCCCTGGCGTAGTCAACGGCCTGGCCTATACGCCGGTGGGCGGCGAGGTGCTGCACATTGAAGCCATTCGCTACCCCGGTAGCGGCAAGACTACCCTGACCGGCCAGCTCGGCGAGGTGATGCGCGAATCCGTCAAGGCCGCCGAAAGCCTGGTGCGCAGCCGGGCTGACAAGCTGGGCATTGCCGTTGAAGACTTCTCCAGATATGACGTGCACGTGCACGTGCCTGCCGGTGCCATCCCCAAAGACGGTCCGTCTGCGGGTGTGGCTATGTTCACTGCATTGGCGTCATTGTTCAGTGACCGGCCTGTGAATCACGAGGTGGGCATGACCGGTGAGATAACCCTGCGCGGCCTGGTGCTGCCCATTGGCGGCCTAAAAGAAAAAACCCTGGCCGCTCTCAGCGCCGGCATTACCACCGTGCTCATCCCCAAACAAAATGAGAAGGACATTCCGGAGCTGGCCGAGCAGGTTAAGACGGGGCTGAAGATTATCCCGGTAGAAACCGTGGACGAAGTGCTTGCCCACGCTTTGCTCTAATCACATCCGGGGTGCTTGGAAGCTGTAGCCTCTAGACGGCTTTGAGTGCTAAAAAGTCTTTAGAAGCCGTGCGCCGACTGGCGCGCGGCTTCTGCCAGGCGGAGGGCATGTGTTAGTCGACGGTCACTTTCATTATGCCGCCGCCGTATAAGCCCAGGTATACGGCTGTTTTGTCGTCCTCAGAAGTGGATAAAATGCTTCTGACACCACCGTAGAGCTGATTGTCCGGGTAGCGGTGTTGGGTCCAGGTGGCGCCGCCGTCTTTGGAGATTTCCAGTATCAGTGGCTGCGGCATTTCCCAGCGCTTGGTCCAGCCGCCGGTGTAAAGTGTGTGCGGGTCTTGCGGGTCTATGGCAAGGTCATAATAGAAGCGGTAGTCCACATCGTCGATCAGCGCCTCCCAACTCTCGCCGTTGTCTTCGGTTTTAAGAAGGCCGCCTTCTCCGCTTACGTACACGCCCAGATCGTTCTCAGGGTCAAAGCGGATGCCATAAATAACGCTGGGGCTGGGCAGCAAATCGCGGAAGCTTTGTTCGTCCTGGGTATCCAGTGAATAGCGCTCAAGTACCATCTGCTCCAGTGCGTTCTGGCCGCCGTACCAGATCTCGTTGGTGGCGGGATTGCGGGTGACAATGCTTTTGCGTTGGCCAAAACCGCCCCAGAAACCGCTCAGCAGTTGCCACTCCCGGCCAGCATCGTAGGACACCGCCAGGGCTTCCACGCCGGTGGCGTAAAGTGCGTTGTTGGTGCTGTCGTAATGCAGGCCAAACACGCCCTCCGGGTCTTCGCCGCCAAAATTGTGCGTCAGCACCTGCCAGCTTTGGCCGGCATTGGTGCTCTCCTGCAGTGAATAGGTGAATATTCCTTCGTCGTCTTCTTCCCGCACCGATGCGACGTAATGTCCTTCATCCAGGATGGCAATATCCAGCACGATTTTTCCGGTGAGTCCGGCAGCTTGCCACTCAGTGTTGGCGGCTTTGGTATAGAGGCCCTGATCGGTTGCTGCGAGCAGGCGGTCGCTGCTTTGGTAAAGTCGGATAATCTCGTGCCCGTTCAGGCCCTGGTGGCTGAAACTCACCCCTGTGGGTTCGGGCATAGGCATAAGCTCAACATTGCAGGCCGCCAGCAGTGCAAGCATGAAGGCGCCGGTGGAAACCTTGTGTAGCTTGGGGGAATGAAACCTTGGCATATCTCTCTCCTGTTGTTTTTTTATGATTATATGGGCGGAGGGGTTCACGAACCGTTATAAATTGTAATCGCAAGGATTTGACGCCCAGCAGTAGAAAAATTGTTTTGGCCAAAATCCGTCAGCTTTAGATTCTTGCTGTGATTTTTGGGTGTACAACCATTTTGGATTCGTGTGCAGCTTGCGCAGTTGCAGGCAACGCGGAGGTTAACCCCGGTTAAGCCCGTCCGGCGGACTCATTGCCCAGGGGAGACTGGCATGAACGGTTGAGAGGTGGGGGGAGCAGCAATCAAGGTGATATCAAGCCTGTTCAGCCGGCGACAGCGGCCACCTTGCGTGGCCGCTGCAGATCAATTACTGCGCTACGCAATAGACTCGCGCATGACGGGGGGTGAAGATGCCGTAGCTCAACCCGCCTAGCAGACCGTCTATGAAGGTCATGTGCGCTTC
Organism: uncultured Cellvibrionaceae bacterium; assembly: GCA_964399955.1. Classification (GTDB taxonomy): domain Bacteria; phylum Pseudomonadota; class Gammaproteobacteria; order Pseudomonadales; family Cellvibrionaceae; genus CAYNST01. Next base: position 8,049 of record CAYNST010000029.1, read on the forward strand.
AACTTTAGCTACATTGGCGGCCCCACCGCAGAGCTCTGCCGCGTTAGTTTCCTGAGTTTGTCCCAACCCACCCACAAAGAACAACTGCATTGAATCCGTTACCGGCTCTGCGCTGGCACCGGGTTGCAGATTGAATGTTTGAGTGGCGCAGCCGGAGGTGGCAATGATTGCCGCCAACATGAATATCTTTTTCACAAAAACTCCTTACCCTTTTTTTTATCAATATAAACAGTATTCCGTGAGCTGTTGTTCATGGAGCACCGCTCTGAGCTTCCACCTTTGTCCGTCTGCCAGAGCAATCAAGTAGACACGGGCACCCTGCTGTTCCGACAAGCTAAACTTTCGAGGCAGCATGGCAGTTGGCCAACAATTAACCGCATCTTGGCAGGCATCTGGATGGAGCGGTCATCCTATGCCACGCCACATGTTAATGACAAGTAAATCTCATCAGCCGGCGCGTTTTGCGGCGTCGTCTGAGTAACCCGGCGCTGCTTGCGACGACGAGGCTGCAGGATGCATAAGGGCTGGCGGTCTCGAAGAACGGCGTTGGTCAGGGCAAGGTGGCCCCTATGGCTGCCGTGTTTCGCAGCCAAAGCCGGGCAACGGGTGGCGGACGACTCAAGGGGCTTGGTAGGTACTGGATAGGCTGCGACGCAAACGTTGAAAAATGATAAGGTGCTGGCCCGTTGTGAGCCTGGATGCCGCCCCAGCCTGGCACGCACACAGCCCTGTTCATCCGCTGATGGAAGCCGCCGTGGCCCTGAAACCTACAATCTACAAGTTGCGCATCAATCTTTCCGACCTTGATCGCAATCTCTATGACTCACTCAGTCTAACCGTTGCCCAGCACCCCTCGGAATCGCTGGAGCGGATGATGGTGCGGGTACTGGCTTATTGCCTGAATGCGCAGGAGCACCTCAGTTTTACCAAGGGGCTAAGCTCCACGGACGAGCCGGAGATTTGGGCTCGCACACTTGAGGGCAGTATCGCCCTATGGATTGATGTGGGCGAGCCAGAGGTGGACAGGATCAAAAAAGCGTCGCGCATTGCTGCAGAGGTCAAGGTCTACAGTTTTAATTCCAAATCCGCAGTCTGGTGGTCTCAGGTGCAGCAGAAATTCGCGGGGCTTGGTGTGTCGGTGTATCAGCTGGACTGGAGCAGTGTGCAGGCTTTGGCAAAGCTGGTGAGTCGCACCATGGACCTGTCGGTCACCGTGTCGGGCGAATCGGCTTACGTAGCGTCAGAGGCAGGTGGTTGTGACGTGAGCTGGAAGGCATTGCAGCTGGTGTAACCGGTCAGCCAGTGCCTTGCTCCCCCGCGTTCTGAGAACCCGCTGAAGTGCAGTTAGCGGGTAAGGCGGAAAGGCAGTTCAGAAGCTTCTGGCTGGGTAGTAGACCCGCGCAAACTGGGGTCGGCGGGCGAGGGCGGGGTGAACTGGCCGTCTGGACAGGCGCCAAACGGCCAGACGCGCTATTCCGGCAGGGTAACGTTCAGTTCCAAAACAGAGCAGTTGTCGTGGTTGTCCAACTGCACCTCAATTTGGCTGATGTCGATATCCACGTACTTGCGAATAACTTCCAGAATTTCTTTTTGCAGTGCGGGCAGGTAATCGGGTTGCTTACGCTTATTGCGCTCGTGCGCAACAATGATCTGCAAACGCTCCTTGGCAATGGAGGCTGTGCTACCGCCTATATTTCTTTTGCGTGCGAAGTAGCTGAGTAGGCTCATGCGCTCCTCCGAAACAATCGTTGGAAGAAACTCCTGTGCTCCGGGTGAAGAAAACGGTGCTCTACTTCTTCTCCCAGTAACCGAGCGACTGCATCTGTGTACGCTTGGCCTGCCCGGCTGTCTTTATCGTGAATGACCGGTGTACCCTGGTTGGACGCCTTGAGTACCGTCTGGCACTCGGGTATCACACCCAGCAGTTTGGTGGCCAGAATTTCTTCAACATCCGCAACCCCCAGCATTTCACCCTTGGCTACACGCGCCGGGTCGTAGCGGGTGATCAGCAAGTGCTCTTTGACGCTTTCGCCCTGCTCGGCCTTTTGTGATTTACTTTGCAGAATACCCAGAATGCGGTCGGAGTCGCGAACGGATGATACCTCTGGGTTGGCAACAACTATGGCCTCGTCGGCAAAATACAAAGCCATGAAGGCGCCGTGCTCAATGCCCGCTGGTGAATCGCAAACAATGTACTCAAAGCCCATATCCTTGAGCTCGTTGAGAATACGTTCTACCCCTTCTTTGCTCAAGGCGTCTTTGTCGCGCGTTTGTGAAGCCGGCAGAATGAACAGGTTTTCTGCGCGCTTGTCTTTGATCAGCGCCTGCTTAAGGGTGGCCTCGCCGTTGATGACATTGACAAAATCGTACACAACCCGACGTTCACAGTTGAGAATGAGGTCCAGGTTGCGCAGGCCGATATCAAAATCTATGACCGCCGTTTTGTGGCCACGCAGTGCCAGCCCGCTGCTGATGGCCGCGCTGGAGGTTGTCTTGCCAACGCCGCCCTTTCCTGAAGTAACCGAGATAATCTTAGCCAAAGCCATAACCCTTTTATTGGTTGGTAAATAGTGGGTGGATCTTGAGAGTGCCGCTCTCCAATTGAATCTGGACCGCTTCTTTCCAGCCGGATGTGCGCAGCGTTTCATCTACCAGGTATTGACCGGCGATGGACACCAGCTCCGCCTCCTGGCTGCCGCAAAAAATTCGGGCGTTTTCATCGCCTTGAACTCCGGCCAGAGCGCGTCCTCGCAAGGGTCCGTAAACGTGGATGCTGCCGTCGGCCAAAACTTCGGCGCCTGCGGATACGGAAGCAAGAATAATAAGATCGCCACCAGCGGCGTAGATCTGCTGGCCGGATCGTACCGGCGTAGTAATGACCTTGGAGCTACTGCCTGCCAGTTTGGTTGCGGTTTTGACCTCGGCTTTGGGGGGAACGGCTTCAAGCTCCTTGGCAGCTTTGTCGCGCACCCTGGGCAGGTTGGCCAGGCCCAGGGCCAATGACTGCTTCTGCAGGGACTCAAGCCCGCCACGCGTGGCGGCGGGCTTGAGGTTAAGCGTTCGGCACAAATTTATGACATCAACAATTTTGATATCGTTTTGGTCGTCTTCGCTGAGGAAGTCAAAGCCGATCACCACCGGTGTCTCGGCAAAAAACTCTTTGCTCTCTTCCACTTTTACCTGCAGCTCACGCTGCACTTGGGCAAGATCCTTGGATTTCAGTTCCAGCAGCGTCATTGGGAACAGGCCACCTTTCATCTGAAAACTTTCGGGGCGGTCCACGGCGGGAGAGGCTTGACTGGATCTTTTCATTGGAGAGGCTCGGTCCTGAATCGGCAAATGCTGCAAAGTTTTTTATATATGACGGACACTGGAGTAATGATAGAGGCGGCCACCCGGATGGCCGACGGAGTCATCTCGAGTTGAATTATCGTCAATTTTATGCCGTTTTGCCCGAAAAGCATAAACCATAATCGGCAAAGGCGAAAGTTTTGACAAAAAAGGCGAATCCCAGCAGGCCGGCTGCAGAAGATAAGATCATTGGCGCGCCAGTGGGCGTCAAATATTTGGATACGGTTTTTCTCAGCTGTTTGATACGAGCAAAAGCGTTATAGGATTGATTGCAGGCGCCTAGAAGAGCTTGGCCAACAGCACGGGAATGGCGGTTTCCACCCGCAGTATGCGCTTGCCCAGTTGAATGGGGTTGAAACCCGCATTGCAAAAGGCCTGCACCTCGGTGTCAATGAAGCCGCCCTCAGGGCCTACCGCCAGCAGCGTTTGTTTTTGGCCTGCGTTGTCTGCCGCTGGATAGGGACCCGGGTGAGCAATCAGGCACTGCTTGCCGGCGGCCAGTTTGGGCAGTACATCCTCCATGAAGGGGCGCAAGCGTGGGTACTGGATGATTTCCGGCATTTGGGTGGCGCGGGCCTGCTCCAGGCCCAAATGCAATTGGTGGGTAATGGCATCGGGTTGCAGCAAGGGGGTCTGCCAGTAGCTTTTCTCCACGCGCGCCGTTTGCAGCAAGCACAGCCGCTGCACGCCCAGAGTGGCGAGTGTCTGTAGAGTCCGTTGCAGCATGCGTGGCCGGGGCAATCCCAGCAGCAAGGTGAGGGGCAGGGTAGGCGGCGGTGGTTCTTCCATGGGGCCAAGCGCCAGGGTCACGGCGCCGGCGTCAATGGATACAACCCGGGCACGGCCGAGGTTGCCGTTGAGCAGACCTACCTTAATGGCTTGGCCCACCTCCGCCCGCAGCACGGTTTTGATGTGCTCGGCACGGCGATCCCGCAGGCATACCTGGTGCGGGGCGCAATAGTCATTGGCGGTAAGCAGAACCAGGTTCATGGGTAGATGCACTTGAGATTGGCGTTCCCGACTGGAATCGAACCAGTATCTAGAGCTTAGGAGGCCCTTGTTTTATCCGTTAAACTACGGGAACAGGGGCGGCATTGTAACAACTTGGCGCCATCCGTCAAAAGGTGATCGTCTGTTCTCGGAAGACTCGCAGGAGTTTAGATGCAGTTAAGCGTGGTGGTGCCGGCACTGAATGAGGCAGACGGCATTGAACAGTGTTTGGCAGCGCTTTGCGGCGCCGTGCCTGCGGGCCTGCAATGGGAAGTGCTGGTGGTTGACGGTGGCAGTGATGACGGCACAGGGGACCGTGCGCAGGCTGCGGGTGCCGTGGTTTTGCACAGCGCACGCGGACGCGCCAGACAGATGAACCTGGGAGCCCGTCACGCTCGCGGCCAGTACCTATTGTTTCTGCACAGTGACACTCGGCTGCCCACTGGCCTGTCTGCCTGGTGGCAGGCTCTGCAGGCGTCACAAAGTATCTGGGGTTTTTTCAGTTTGCGCCTTTCCGGCAAGTCTTCCACCTTTCGAATCATAGAGTGGGCCATCAGTCAGCGTTCGCGCTGCAGCGCTGTGGCAACGGGGGACCAGGCGCAGTTTGTGCGGCGCGATGTATTTCAGCGCCTGGGTGGTTTTGCCGCTATTGCGTTGATGGAGGATGTTGAACTGAGCAAGCGCCTGCGGCGGATAGAGCAACCCATGGTGTGGCATGAACCGGTGCTGACGTCCAGTCGCCGTTGGGAAGAGGGCGGTGTAATGCGGACAGTGGTGCTTATGTGGGCTTTGCGTTTGGGTTACTGGCTGGGCGTGTCCCCCAGCCGTCTTGCGCGTGTATACCGCTCCGGATACCGTGCCCGGGCTCAGGCTTCTCCCAGATTATGACCCAGCAGGCTGCTGCGGGGGGCACCTTTGGGGGAGTAAAGTTTGCTGTTGGCAGGCTGCCCGCGCATCAAGCCCAGCATCTGTCCGTAGGTGTTCTGAGCCCGTGCCAGCGCCTTGCCGTTCACATCATTTTGCACTCGGCACTCCACAAAAAGATCTTTCAGAACCTGCCAGCGCGCCAGCAACTCCGGCGAGAAGCCCGCCAGCAGTTCCAGCCAGCGCTGCTCCTGGGTAGTGGTGGCTGTTGTCGCCGCTGCGACCCAGTGACTGCGACTGCGGGCGCTTTCTTCAAGAACCCGCAACCTGCTGGCTTTTTGCGTGATGATGTCATCCAGCAGCGTCAACTGCCGCTCCTTCACGGCTTCACGCTCGGCACCCAGCAACTGTAGCAGGGCTTCGCAGGCGGCAATGTCCTGCTCAATATGGTTAACAAGCTGCTGCTCGGTGACTGTGCCAGGTGTGGCAGGCGGTAAATTCATTTATGCCTCTGCATGGTTCAAATGCCTTTGGCCTGTCCGGCCAAGGCTGTGCTTGTCAACTAACGGCGATCTGCAGCGGTTTGCTAGAACGCGCTGTCGTGCGCCAACATCTTGCCGGCAAGAGACTGGCTGTCTACCTGATAACGGCCTTCAGCCAGGGCCTGACGTATCGCGGCAACCTTGCTTTCGTCAACATCCGGCGCGGTCTGGGCGCGAGCCTGCAACTGGCTGAGCGACTGAGCCGCTCGGCTGAGGGACACGCTGTCCTGCTTGGATGCCGCTTGGGCCTGCGGCTGAGCAGCCACACTGCTGGCGTCCCCGCGCTTGTTGGACGCGCCGGTACTCTGGGCACTGGGTTTGTTGATCGGGTTGGTGCCGGGTTCGATAACCATAAAATGTCTTCCGGATTGATGTCATCCACGGTTTGGTGCTGTTAAACCGGTTGTCGGCCGGGTTTGCCAAAGCTTTAATGAAGATGGGTCAACAACTTCAGTATACGATCTCCACCCGCCCTGCGGCGACCACCGTGGCACTGACCACCCGGTTGGACTGCAGGTTGCGAACCCGTATTTGCTCACCCACATGACCGGCCGCCAGGGCACTGCCTTCGGCAACAACAGTCAGGCCGTTGCTGCGGGCTTCAACAACCACTTTATCGCCGCGGGCCACAACTTTAGTTGGTTGCAGGTGGGACAGGCGCAACGTTTCCCCCGCACGCAGCGGCCGCTTGAGGGTCATGCCCACCAGCCTTTCGGTATCTTCGGTAAAACCGTTGCCTGCCTGGGCTATATTCATCAGGCGCACTTCCACATCGGCTTCGGTTATCACCTGGCCCCGTTCAAGGTTGCGGCTGGCCACGCTGACCTCTGCAAACAGGTCTATCCGCACGGGCAGGTAGATAGTCCAGGGTGTCTCGCCGATACAGCTAACCCGGGTGGTAACCTGGTGCCCGATGGGTGGTGGCGAGGTAACCGCCAGTTCCAGTTTGTCCTCGCACTCGGCCAGTCGCAGGCGACCGTCCAGGTTGTTCACATGAATCTGAAACCGCTCCGGTGACAAGGGCTGCATGCGCTCCGCTTGCAATTGTTGTTCGATAAAACTGTGCACCTGCTGTTTTAGCGCCTCGTGCGACTGCCACTTGGCGGCGTGTGCCGGGGCTGCCAGAGGTAAAGCCAGAGCCAGCAAAAAAGCGCGATGGATCATGGTTACTATCCTATGCTTTATCAATAGATGGTCCAAGAGCCACAGAGACGGCTGCGTGCCGCAGGCGGCCGTTAAGCCTATGACCGTTGCTGTGCTTTGACGGCAGAGTCAATTAGTTGACCATCGCACGGGTTCCTGGAGTCACAGCAATCCCCATGCCGACATGCCGCGACGGGTGACGGGCAGGGGGTGATGGGCGAGGACGCATTTGCGGCTCCCGGAATGCCGGCAGTTTGCGGCGGCTGAATAAACGTCCAGTCTTGGACACTATCAAGAGAGAGCAGTCATGGTCGGTGTTCTGGATTCGGTGAATCAACGTACCCAACTGGTGGGGCAAAACCGGCTTGAGCTTTTGTTGTTCAGTATGGGCGGGGGTCAGCTTTACGGCATCAATGTGTTCAAGGTCAAAGAGGTTTTGCAGTGCCCGCCCCTGCACGCTATACCCAGGCGTCATCCGGCGGTGCGCGGCGTTGCTCATATCCGTGGAGCCACTATACCCATATTGGACTTGCGTTTGGCCACAGGCTCGAGTGCACTGGACAACCTCAAGGGCTGTTTCGTGATCATTACCGAATACAACCGCTCCACGCAGGGCTTTTTGGTAAGCTCGGTGGACCGCATCGTCAATATGAATTGGAACGCGATACACCCGCCACCAAAAGGCACCGGCCGTCAAAGCTATCTTACCGCCGTAACCGAGGTGGACGGCCGTTTGGTGGAAGTTATTGATGTGGAGAAGATTCTGGCAGAGGTATCACCGCTGCCGGATGTCATCAGCGACGATCTGCTGGCGGAAGCCCGCCGGGCGACCCTGGTTAAGAAGCACGTGCTGATCGTGGATGACTCCTCCATAGCCCGCAAGCAGGTTCAGAAAGTGGCACAGTCTATGGGTGCCAGCACCACCACCAGGAATAACGGCCGCGAAGCGCTGGATTATCTATTGGCCATGGTGGCCGCAGGCCAAGACCCCAGCCGGGAGTTGCTGTTGGTGGTTTCAGATATCGAGATGCCGGAAATGGACGGCTATACCTTCACTGCAGCAGTCAGGGCCAACCCCATGTTGAGCAAGCTGCACGTGGTGTTGCACACCTCGTTAAGTGGCGTATTCAACGAAGCCATGGTCAAAAAGGTTGGCGCCGATGACTTCCTGGCCAAGTTCCATCCGGACGACCTGGCGCGACGCGTCAACAAGCGGATTGCAGATCTGGAAGCCGAGGGCGTGGTGGCGGAGCCGGAGCCGTAAATGAGTGTTTGCGGCATAACCCGGTTGGGCCAGATATATTGCCCCAGCACTGCGGCAAAGGTTGCCGGGTGGTAAGCATGGAAACTCCCACCGACGCCAATGGGATAGGCATGAGTGCTGCGGAGTATGAGTCGTTCAGTCGGTTCCTGCACGACGCCTGTGGCATAAGCCTGGGTGCCAACAAGCAGTATCTGGTGGCCACGCGCATGCGGCGTATTCTGCAGGAGCACAAGATTGCCACCCTGGCCGAGCTGACGCGCCGGGCCGCGTCCGAGCAGGAGCGTGCCCTGCGTCAGCAGGTCATAGATGCCATGACCATCAATGAAACCTTATGGTTTCGCGACAACTATCCGTTTGAATATCTCGCAAAAACGTTTTTGCCGCAAATTGCCGAGCGGCCAGGGCGTCCGCTGCGAATTTGGTCGGCGGCCTGTGCTACCGGGCAGGAGCCATATTCCATCAGCATGGTGATTGAGGAGTGCCTGCGTGGACGGATGCGCCCGCAGGTCAACCCTGAGATACTGGCCACAGACCTTTCCAGCAGTGCCCTGGAGGCGGCCAAACAAGCCCAGTACGATCGCCTGTCTCTGGCGCGCGGCCTCTCAGCCACACGCGCAGAGCAATTTTTTACACCGACTGCGGACAATACTTGGGTGTTGAACGACAGCGTGCGCCAACGGGTGAAGTTTCGCCCCTTTAATCTGCAGGATCCGTATTACGCGCTGGGCAAGTTTGACATCATTTTTTGCCGCAACGTGCTGATCTATTTTTCCTCCGAAAGTAAACAGAAGATACTAACCAAGCTGCACGCCTGCCTTAACCCTGCCGGGCTGCTATTTCTTGGGGCATCAGAGAGTGTGACGGGAGCCAGCCAACTTTTTGAAATGGTTGACTGCAATCCCGGCATTGCCTTCCGCGCCAGGTAACCATCTTGGCACCGTCATGAAATTGGCGGGCGCCAGTTTGCCGACCAACCAACGGTTGCCGCTTTCACCATTGCCGATCCAAAGCGGCAATTAGTTGCCGCATTCATTGCGCTTCTCCCCTGGAAGAGCGACAAAACCCTGCAATTTGCTCACTTTCTGGCGTTGGCACAGCGGTTGCTAATGCACAGGTAATGATTCATTTTGTCTGGAGTCCGACGCACGTGACCATCAACTTCAACAATGCACTGGGCAGCTACGAGGCCGCCCTCAAGCTTAGAACCCAACGCGCAGAAGTGCTTTCCAGCAACCTGGCAAACGCCGACACGCCAAACTATAAAGCACGCGATTTTGATTTTCACAAGGCGCTTGCTGCGCAAACGTCCAAGTCGGCTGTTAAAGGCGGCCTGCATGCCACCCACCTGTCGCATTTCAACAGCAATATCAATGGCGCGGCCAATGTGGAATTGGAATACCGCATACCGACGCAGCCGTCAGTGGATGGCAACACCGTGGACGAGCACAAAGAGCACGCGGAATTCATGTCCAACAGTCTGGAGTTCCAGGTGGCTTTCACCTTGTTGAACAGCCGCTTCAAAGGACTCACCAGCGCGATCAGGGGCGACTAATCATGAGTTTGAACAAAATTTTTGATATTGCCGGTTCCGGCATGGCGGCCCAGTCGGTGCGCCTTAATACAACCGCCAGCAACATTGCCAACGCCGAGTCTGCGGCTTCCAGCGCAGCGGAAGTTTACCGCGGCCGCCACCCGGTATTTACCGCCACCTACCAGAATATGCTGGGCCAGGGCGATCGTACTGCGGGCAACGAGGAGGATGCCTCTGTAGGCGTGGGCATATTGGGCATAGTCGAGAGTGACGCCCCACTGCAGAAGCGCTTTGAGCCCAACCATCCCCTGGCTGACGAGCAGGGCTATGTGCACTATCCCAACGTCAACGTGGTGGAGGAAATGAGCAACATGATCTCTGCCAGCCGTTCTTTTCAGGTAAACGTCGAAATCATGAATTCCGCCAAACAGATGGTGCAGCGTGTATTAACGCTGGGGCAATAGTCGTGACGCAGGTTAAGGGGAGTCGCAAAAATGATTGAATCGGCCGGCAACAGCAATGTTCTGAATGACCTGTCCATTAACAAAAAGCATCCGGCGGAAACCAAAGGCGGCAACGAGTTGGGGCAAAAAGCCTTCCTCAAGTTGATGATTACGCAAATGGAGAATCAGGACCCGCTGAGTCCTCAGGAAAACAGCGACTTTATTGCCCAGTTGGCGCAGTTCAGTTCTGTGGAGAGCCTGGATCAGCTAAACAACAAGTTCACAAATTTCAGTGACAGCTTTGTTGCCAATCAGGCCTTGCAGGCTTCTTCGCTGGTGGGTCGTTCAGTGACTGTACCCACCTCCAGCACACGGCTGGAAATGGGCGGCGTGGTCACGGCACTGGTGGACCTGCCCAGTCACACCAATAACTTGAACGTGAATATCCACGACGCCTCCGGCGCACTGGTGGACCAGATCCGTTTGGGCGCACAGAGTGCAGGTGATGTGAACCTGCGCTGGGACGGCCGCGCGATCGAGCTTAACGGCCAGCCTGTCGACTGGAGCAGTTCGCATCCAAACGGCCTGCCCCCCGGCAACTACACCTTCAAGGTCACGGCGCCCATTGAAGGCAAAGACACTGAGCTGCAGACCTATCTGAGCGCCAACGTCAACAGTGTGACCGTGGGCAGCACCGGTGCGCTGACGTTGAATTTGGCAGGCGTTGGCGCAGTCAGCCTGGCAGACGTCAAACAGTTCAACGAATAACCTTTAAAAACCAGATCAAACGCGTTGAGAGCCCGGCAATCATTGCCGGCTTTACCCAGAACAGCACAGCAATTGCAAGCAGCCGGTTTGCTAACAGGAGACGGTTATGCCATTTGAAACAGCCTTAAGCGGTATTCGTGCAGCATCCAGCGATTTGTCGGTCACGGGCAACAACATTGCCAACGCCTCTACCAAAGGTTTTAAAGGTTCGCGCGCAGAATTTGGCGATGTGTATGCCAATTCCGCAATGGGAGCGGGCAACAATGCAGCGGGCAGCGGTGTACGCCTGCAGAGCATAGCGCAACAGTTTACTCAGGGCAGCATCTCTTTCACTGAGAACGAGCTGGACCTGGCCATCAGTGGCAACGGGTTTTTTGTGGTGCGCGATAACGGTGAGCAGTTCTACACCCGCGCCGGCACCTTTGGCCTGGATCAAAACGGCTATGTGGTGAACAATACCGGGGCACGGCTGCAGGGGTTTCCTGCGGATGACAGCGGCCATATCACCGGCCTGCAAAATGATATTCGTATTCAGGCTGGTAATTTGGAGCCGCGCTCCACCTCTGGAGTGCAGTCGCAACTGAATCTGGACGCCACCTCTGCCGTGCTGCAGTCCAGCGGACTCAGCTTCCAGACCGAGGGCAACGCTATCGGTGTTACCCAGTCGGGTTTAAGCACCAGCACCGCTACCACGGTGAACTCGCCCAACAGCTTCAACCTGCCGCTGGCTGTCGATTTCACCTCGGAAACCATCAGTTTTGATGTGGAAATGACGGCCAGCTCAGGCAATAACGGCACCGTCAGTGTGGCTTTGAATTCTGCCGCCGGAGTTCCGGCAACCATTACCTCGTTCAACGATCTGCGCACCCTGGCAGGCGTCATCAATTCGCAGATATTCTCCCCGGTGCCGCCTCAGCGCGCGGTGGATATGATTGCTACAGCAGTTGCCAATGACGACGGCACCTACGGTTTGCAATTTTCTGCCCTGGAAGCCGGGGAAGGGTCGCAGATCCGCCTGCTGAATGGCTCAACCAGTGCTGCTGCATTGGGGCTGCCGGTGGGAACCGAGACTGCCACATCAACACCCGGTGTGGCGGCGGTGAGCAATGGCTATCCCGCCCAGTCGCTGGATTTTGTCGCGCCAAACGGCAGCATGGTGACCTACACTTCGCAAAAAGGCGCCTCGGCTGCGGCTACGGCTTCTGAACTGAATGCGGTTACCGGGGTTTCCGCCACCGCCGAGACCAATGTGCAAGTTTTGGCGTCGTCGTTCTCCAACGCGTCCGGCACCATGGAAATATCCATAAACGGTGTGCCATTGAGAGCGGCCAACCTGGTGGAGCTAAGCCAAAGCATCAATCGTCTGACCAACAGCACCCTGCCCGGTATCAGCGCTGAAGTAGACCCCACCACCGGTGACCTGAGCATGCGCTCTACGGTGGGAGACAACATTCAGATAGCCATCAATGGCGGCAACGGTGACCGGCTGGAGGTGCGCGGCAATGCCAATGCGCCGTCAGAAACGCTGGAGGTGGGCTCGGCGGACCCGGACCGCACTGCCACTGGCCGCTCCATAATGGTGGGGGGCTCGATTGATATCACCCTGGCGGAGGGCTACAGCGCTCAAAATGCCAACCCGCCCTCTATCGGTTTGTTCGGCTCGTTTACTAACAATGCCTTCACGCCGGTAACCCTTAATGCGTTTGATCCGGATATCCCTGGCAGTTACAACAATGCAACGTCTGTGACCATCTACGACAGCCTGGGAAAGCCGCACGCAATGACACAATATTTTGTGCGTCAGTCCTATGACCCGACAGACCCCACCAGCTCCCCCAACCACTGGGTGATGTATGTTCAGGTTGACGGGCAGGATGTGGGCGATCCGGACACATCGCTGCCGCCGCCCGGCAACACACTCCCCACCCGTGCCAGCTTCAATATGCACTTTAGTGAGAACGGCTCGCTCAACCAGACTTTGAGTGACCAGGTGCTGATCTCCAACTGGCAGCCGTTGGACGCGGACGGCAATCCGAGTGGTGCCATGGGGCCGCAGAACGTACTGGCCGGCGCTACGGTAATTATGCCCGATCCGCCCATCAGCTCCAATTTTGTCATCGACATGGACGGCACCACGCAGTTTGGCAGCAGTTTTTCAGTGGATGCGGATCAAAACGGCTTTCCCACCGGCCGTTTGTCCGGCCTCAATATAGACGACAGCGGCATTATTTTTGCGCGCTTCACCAATGGCGAGTCAAAAGTTCTGGGGCAACTGGTGCTGGCGGATTTTGCCAATACCAAGGGGCTGCAGCCGGTAGGCAACACCATGTGGGCAGAAAACTACGAGTCTGGCCCACCCAATGTTGGTATTCCGGGCAGCGGCGCACTGGGGTTTATTGAGGCTGGCGCGTTGGAAGACTCCAACGTGGATTTGTCCGAGCAGTTGGTCAACCTGATTATTGCCCAGCGCAACTTTCAGGCCAGTGCAAAAACCATAGAAACCGCCAACCAGGTAACCCAGACTATTCTTAATCTGCGTTAACCGTAAGAAACTGTATCAACGCCGGCTTGCCCGGCGTTTTTTTTGAAAAACGACAGGTTATCGTCTCAGCATCAAAGACCCAGCCCCTCCTGATTTACCTCTCGTCTGCAATCAGACGTCTTTCCCGGCGCTTGGCACCGCTTTTGCAAATTCCCTCTTTATAGTGGCAACAAGCTAATTATTTGACGCAGCATCCAGCGGAAAACATTATGGATAAAGCACTTTATATCTCCATGACCGGCGCCAAGCACAACATGCGCGCGCAGACGGCCCACGCCAACAACCTGGCCAACGTCAACACCCACGGCTTCAAGGCAGATTTCGCGGTAGCCCGCAGCATGCCCGTCTACTACGGGGACGGGCTGCCCACGCGGGCCTACGCGCTGGCGGAAAAACCCGGCACCGATTTTAACTTTGGCCCCATGCAACAAACCGGGCGCGAGCTGGATGTTGCCATTGAGGGGGACGGTTTTATTGCCGTGCAGTCAGCCGACGGCAGTGAAGCCTATACCCGCGCCGGTGCGCTTTACATTGACCCGCTTGGCACCTTGCGCACCGGCAACGGTTTGCCGGTGATGGGCAACGGCGGGCCGGTTGCCATCCCGGCGGCGGACAAAGTGGAGATTGGCCTGGATGGCAATATCACCGTTATTTTGCAAGGGCAGGGGCTGCAGGGGCCAGCGGTGGTTGATCGCATCAAACTGGTCAACCCCGACCTGGCCGAGCTGAGCAAAGGCGAAGACGGTCTGTTTCGCCGCCTGGACAACCCGGAGCCGCTTGAGGCAGACGGCCGGGTGCGGGTACTGTCGGGCTTTTTGGAAAGCAGCAATGTCAATCCGGTCACCGAGCTGACCAGTATTCTGGCGCTTTCCCGGCAGTACGAGATGCAGGTCAAATTGATGAGCCAGGCCAAGCAGATGTCCGAGACCTCGGCACGCCTGCTGCAAATGAATACTTAAACCGGATTCGCCCCCGAACGGAATTCCCAGTCAATTTTTTAAGCAGTGTGAGGCAAGCCAATGCACGCAGCCCTTTATGTCAGCAAAACCGGTCTGACCGCGCAGGACAAGCAGTTGACCACCGTCGCCAACAACCTGGCCAACGCTTCCACCGTCGGCTTCAAACGCGACCGCGCGGTGTTTGAAGACTTGCTCTATCAAGTGCAGCGACAGCCCGGCGCGCAGAGTACGGAAGATACGCAATTGCCCTCTGGGCTGCAGTTGGGCACCGGTGTGCGGGTAGTGGGCACGCAGAAACAGTTCACCGGCGGCAGTCTGCAGGTGACCGAGCAGCCTCTGGATCTGGCCATTGACGGGCGCGGCTTTCTGCAGATTCTGCAGCCGGACGGCACCATGGGCTATACCCGCAACGGTCAGTTGCATTTGAATTTTGAGGGTGAACTGGTCAACGCCGACGGCCTGCGTCTGCAGCCCAACATCGCCATTCCGGAGGAAACTCAGTCCATAACCATCGGTAGCGATGGCACGGTCAGTGTCGCAGTGGCTGGTGAGGCTCAGCCACAAGTGCTTGGCCAGATAGAGCTGGTGGACTTTCTCAACCCCGCAGGCTTGCAAGCGGCAGGCAGTAATATTTTCCTGGAGACGGCGGCCAGCGGCAACCCGGTGGTGGGTCAGCCCGGCCAGAATGGCCTGGGCAGCGTGATGCAGGGCATGCTGGAGAGCTCCAACGTGGATATTGTTGAAGAGATGGTTAACATGATCACCACCCAGCGGGCTTATGAGATGAATTCCAAGGTGGTGTCCACCGCTGATCAGATGTTGCAATACGTAACCCAGAACCTTTAAAAAGCGGGTATAGACCATGCGCGCAGTGTCATTGATTAATTTGTTGGCGGTGGCGGTATCTGCGGCTGCACTGACGGGCTGCGTTATCTCAGCGCCGGCTTCACCCAACGACCCGCACTACGCGCCGGTTATAATTTCGGCGCAGGAGCCGACGGTAAGCTCCAACGGTTCGCTGTTCCGCGATACCAGCGGCATGGATCTGTACACAGACCGCAAAGCCCGTGGTGTGGGTGATTTGATTACGGTCATCTTGCAGGAAAACACCGTCTCGCAAAAATCCTCACGCGTGGGCATGAGTAAAGAGTCCGAAATCAGTATTCCTGAAGCAGCGGGTGCCGCCGGTACTTTGTTGGGGCGAGCCGTGGGAATGGGGGGGCTGAGTCTGGGCACGCAGATTGGCGGTGATCGGCAATTCAACGGCGAAGCGGACGCCAATCAGCGCAACAACTTGCGCGGCAATATAGCAGTGAGTGTGGTGGAAGTTTGGCCCAACGGCACGCTGGTGGTGCGCGGGGAAAAATGGATGACCCTCAGCAGTGGGGATGAATTCATTCGCGTCAGCGGTTTGATCAGGCCGGACGATATTGCACCGGACAATACTGTACTTTCTACCCGCCTGGCCAATGCCCGCATCAGTTACTCAGGTACGGGTGCCTTGGCAAATTCGGGAAACATGGGCTGGCTCAGCCGGTTTTTTAATAGCAGCTACTGGCCGTTCTAAAGGATCATTATGCGGATTCAAACGTTCAAAGCCTTGTGCCTTTTGCCCTTGTTGTTTGTCAGCTTGCATCTGCAGGCCGCTGAACGCATCAAGGATATTGCGTCTGTGGCCGGGGTGCGCGTCAACCAACTGGTGGGTTATGGTTTGGTTGTAGGCCTCGACGGCAGTGGTGATACCACCAACCAGGCACCGTTCACCACCCAATCCTTCGCGGCCATGCTCAAGCAGTTCGGGATTAGCGTACCGGAAGGCATGCGCTTTCAACTGAAAAACGTCGCCGCAGTCGCCATTCACGCCGAGCTGCCGGCCTTTGCCAAGCCCGGCCAAACGATTGATATCACCGTGTCCTCGGTGGGCAATGCCAAGAGCCTGCGCGGCGGCAGCCTGCTGATGACGCCACTGAAGGGCATTGACGGCCAGGTCTACGCGGTAGCGCAGGGCAACCTGTTGGTGGGTGGGTTTGGCGTAGAGGGGCGCGACGGCTCCAAGCTGACGGTCAATGTGCCCAGTGTGGGCCGTATTCCCAACGGTGCCCTGGTAGAGCGGTCTGTACCTACGCGCTTTGCCGACGACGGGAAAATCGTTTTCAATTTGCACAGCCCGGACTTCACCACCGTAAAACGCATGGCGCAAAGCATCAATGACATGCTTGGCCCGGACGTTGCCATCCCCATGGACGCTGTCTCTGTCGCGGTGCAGGCGCCGCAAAATGCCGGTCAGAGGGTGGATTTTTTATCCCTGCTGGAAAATATTGAAATTGAACCCGCGCACGCTGCCGCACGCATTATCATCAATTCGCGCACCGGCACCATTGTGGTGGGTCAGCATGTGCGCGTCAGTCCGGTGGCCGTCACCCACGGCTCCTTGACGGTGACTATCAATGAAAATGTTGAAGTCAGCCAGCCCAATGCGTTGGGCGGCGGGCGCACGGTGGTGGTGCCCAAGTCCGATATCGCTGTTACCGAGGAGGCGGGCACCATGTTCAAATTTGCGCCCGCGCCGACTCTTGATGACATTGTGCGGGCGGTCAATCAGGTGGGCGCCGCACCGGGAGACCTGATGTCAATCCTGGAAGCGCTGCGACAGGCCGGTGCATTGCGTGCAGAGATAATGGTGATCTGACATGAGCAATTTTCACCTCGCCGGCGACAAGCTGCAAAACTACAACGACTTGAGCGGTCTGCAGAGCATGAAGACGGCGCCCAAGGACGAGGCGCTGATGAAAGCCGCCCGCGAGTTCGAGTCCATGTTTGTCAACCTGATGTTAAAAAACATGCGCTCGGCCAACAAGGTGTTTGAAGAGGGCGGTTTGTTCGAAAGCAAAGAGGGGGATATGTACCGCGACATGTTTGATCAGCAACTGGCGCTGAATCTGGCACACGGGAAGGGCATAGGTATTGCAGAGTCGCTGTATCGGCAGATGCAGAGTCAATATGGTGACAAAACCGCAAGCCAAAGCGAATTGAAAGCCGTGCCAATGCGGCGGGATATTTCCAAACCTGCGGCGCCGGTTGCCGCAGTGGTGAACAGTGCAGAGAAAACCACGGAAATTGGCTCGCCTGCGGAATTTATTGAGGCTGTACTGCCGATGGCCAAGGCTGCGGCAGCACGGCTGGGGTTGGACCCGCTGGTTCTGGTGGCGCAGTCGGCCCTGGAGACCGGCTGGGGCCGGCATATTCTGAAAGACGAGGGCGGTCAGAGCAGTAACAATTTGTTCAACATCAAGGCGCACGCTCAATGGAGCGGCCCCACGGTGGAAAAAACCGCACTGGAATACCGCGAAGGGCGACCGCTGCAGGAGAAATCCAGTTTTCGTCAGTACGAATCCTTCGCCGCCAGCTGCAACGATTTTGTCGACTTCCTGCGCAACAACCCGCGCTATCAGTCGGCCCTGGATACGGTCAGTGATGCGCGCGGATTTATCTCGGAATTGGCAAGGGCGGGTTACGCTACCGATCCCAATTATGCAAACAAGGTAACAGCATTGTTCGAGTCGCTCAGCGAGCGTTTTGGACAGTGATTAAGAGAATTGTCAAATGGCCAATGATCTGCTGGGCGTAGGTGTTAGCGGTATAAAAGTCAGCCAGACGGCGCTGCGCACCGTCGGCCATAACATTGCCAATGCCGGCACCGAAGGCTACAGCCGTCAGCGAGTTGACACGGTCAGCAACCCGGCCAACAACATGGCCGGCAATTTTATTGGCACCGGTGCCCATGTCAACAGCATCGACCGCATCGTCAATCAGTTTATCACCGAGCAACTGCGCACGGACACCACGCTGGCGGCGGATCTGAACGGTTTTTACAATCAGGTACGCCAGCTGGATGGCCTGTTGGCCAACCCGGCGACCGGCATCTCCGGCAGCATGGAGCGCTTCTTCCACGCCATGCAAAACGCGGCGGATGATCCCACATCCATTCCCGCCCGCCAGCTTGTTTTGAACGAGGCCGATAATCTGGCCGAGCGCTTCAATTCCGTTTACGACCGCCTGCAGGTTATTGAGCGGGGCGTGCAGGATACTATGGAAGCAGGCGTGGCCAAGGTGAATTCCCTGGCGGCCAACATTGCCCAGTTGAATGCCCGCATATCCGGCGCCATGGGCGCGGCCAACGGCGCCTCGCCCAACGATCTGCTGGACCAGCGGGACAAGGCGCTGACCGAGCTGT
The DNA here is from genome assembly GCA_964399955.1 of uncultured Cellvibrionaceae bacterium. Taxonomy (GTDB): domain Bacteria; phylum Pseudomonadota; class Gammaproteobacteria; order Pseudomonadales; family Cellvibrionaceae; genus CAYNST01. Next base: position 26,680 of record CAYNST010000029.1, read on the forward strand.
CGGCTCTGCTGCCGGTGCAGGTGTTTCCACAGGGCAACGGGCAGATCAACGTGGTGGTGGCCAGCGGTCAATCACTGGTGTTGGGGCCGGATGCCCGCAGGCTGGAGTTGACCCCTTCGGCACACAGCGCCGCGCAATCCGATCTGCTGTTTGTAGCAGACGGCCGCAAAACCGACATCACCGCCGGCGTCACCGGGGGTGAGCTGGGCGGCGCGCTGCGTTTTCGCGATCAGGTATTAAAGCCCAGCTTCAATGAAATAGGACACATGGCGCTGGTGCTCGCCGACAGTATGAACAGCCAGCATCAGATGGGGCTGGATCTGCAGGGTGAGTTTGGCGGCCTGTTTTTCAATGACGTCAACGATACCGGTTTGGCGCGTGCCCGCGTGGCCGCGCATTCTGCCAATACCGCCACCACATCGCCGTTGATGGCTTTGTACATTCGCGACAGCGGCCAGACCACCGCCAGCGATTACGAGCTCAAGATCGGGCAGGGCGGTCTGTACACCGTGGTGCAGAAATCCGATAACAGAGAAGTGGCATCGGGCTCTCTGCCGGGGCAGATGCCGTTTTCCCTTCGCTTTGACGGTTTGGAGCTGCAGATAGAGAAGGGCAGCCTGCAGGCGGGCGACCGCTTCAGCCTGCAGCCCACCCGCACCGCTGCGCAAAGCATTCAGGCGGTGCTTGGCGACCCGGAGGACCTGGCACTTGCCAGCCCGCTGCTGACCGACGCCAGCCTCAGCAACCGTGGCACCGGCAGTATCAGTGCCGGACAGGTGCTGGCAATCACCGGTGCCACCGGTGAAGACCTGCCGCTGTTTGCCACGCCGGGGGTGATGGCCCCCCCGCTGCTGGTGGTCTTCAACACGCCTTACTCCTACGATGTGCTGGACAATTCCGACCCGGGCCGCCCGGTGCAGCTGTCGCCGCCGATTCGCGATCAGCGCTATCAGCCGGGCATGATCAATAACCTTTTTGCGTCGGAGCCGGGGCAGACTCAAGTGTCCAGCGCCGGTGAGCTGATAGGCCTGCCGGAGGGCCGCAGCGCACAAACAGTGGCCATCACCGGGCCGGCCGATACGACCGGCCTCAACGGCCCCGCCAACGGTTACCCGGCGGAGATGATCACCATCAGCCGCCCCGGTGACACGGCGGGCCAGGCGGTGACCACCCGTTTGGTGACCGGGCAAAACGCCTCTGCCAAAGAGATTGCCACGGCACTGGGCGGCATTCCCGGCGTGCAGGCCAATGCGTTCAGCTACGCCGAGATCTCCGATCTCAACCTGAGCTATGGCGCGCCGCTGCAAATCCATTTGAACGGCGAGCCGCTGGTTCAGTACCAAACCGATCCGGTTTCCGGTCTGCCGGTATTGCCCGAAACCGTGCCGGATCCCAACCAGGATCCAAACGGCTTTTACGACTATTTGGCGGCCAGTATCAATGACAATCCGCGCCTGCAGGCGGCGGGTATCTATGCCGTGGCCGGCGCCGACCATGCCAGCGGCCGCCCGGAGCTGCGTCTGCACGCCACCGAAGGCGATGATCTGCGACTGGCCTTCACCGGCGCGGCCAATGACAGTATTGCGGTAGGCGACGGCGAAAATCCGACGGTGGAGCTGGAAGGACTGGGCCACGGTCAGCGCTCCAACCTGGTTGTAGGCGGGCAGTTGGATGTGAAGCTGGCTGAAGGCCTGGTGTTTGGCAGCCAGCCTGGCGACAGCCTGCTGTTTGGCAACACCGCCGCGCCCGGATTTGCGCAGTCCACCTACTTGGGGCTGCAGGCCAGCATCAACGGCGCGCCCCGGGTGGGTGACCGTTTCAGTCTGACCTTCAACGCCGATGCATCCAATGACAATCGCAACGCAATGGCTTTAAGCGCCCTGCAAAATGGCAAAATCTTTGGCGGCCCCAACGGCAGTCTCACAGAAAAATACGGCGCGCTGGTTGAGCGGGTGGGCATTAGTACTCATTCCGCCAAGATCAACCGCGACGCCGCCTTGCAGGTGGTGCAGCAAACCCAGGCTTTGCGGGAGTCTATCTCCGGAGTGAACCTGGATGAAGAAGCCGCCGATCTGATTCGTTTTGAGCAGTTGTTTTCTGCAAATGCACAGGTAATCTCGGTGGCGCGGGATATTTTTGAGCGCTTGATCAATTCGTTTTAGGGCTATTGCTCAACTTTAGAACAAGGCACAGGCCATGCGTATTTCATCTCACCAAATTTTTAATATTGCCCGCCAAAGTATGGCCGGCGCTAGCCAGGAAGTGGCAAAAACCCAGGAGCAGATGTCCACGGGCAAACGCATTCTGAACCCGGGCGACGACCCGGTTGCCGCAACCAGGGTCATGCAGATAGAGGGGCAGCTGAGCAGTATCAACCAGTACCAGAAAAACATTGATATTGCTCAGAACAATCTCTCGCTGGAAGAAACGGTCCTCTCCGGCGTCAATAACATTGTGTTGCGGTTGCAGGAAATTGCCATTTCCGCTGGTAATACCGGCACCCTGACGGGGCCGGAGTTCAGCGCCATGTCACAGGAGGTGGATGTGCGTCTGGATGAATTAGTCAACCTTCTGAACACCCAGGGCGCGGGCGGTGAGTACATATTTGGCGGCTACAAAAGCAGCGGCGCTCCGTTTGTTGGCGACAGTAATACAGGCTTTCGCTATGTCGGCGACGAGGGCCAGTTGAAGATCAAGGTGGCCAACAATACCTTTGTGGCGGCAACCGATTCTGGCAAAAAAACGTTTATGGAAGTAGAGAGCGCTGTAAAAGCGTTGACCACCTCGGCAAGCTCGTCCAATCGGGCGCAGCCGGCGGCACAGATAGATATTGGCAAGGTGGTGGATCAAGAGGCGTTTGACAAACTCTATCCTGAAGATATCGTCATTACCTTCAACGCTGACAATAATCTGACGCCGCCGGGGCGTAACTTTACTGCCACCGAGCGCAGCAGCGGCAGGGTCATCGCTGAAAACCAGCCATTTACCGCCGGCGTGCCCATTGAGGTGAGCGGCGCCAGCGTACGTATAACCGGTCAGCCAGCGGTGGGGGATCAGTTTTTTCTGGAGTCCACCGATAAACAGGATTTATTGACGACAGTTGCGCGCTTCAAAAACGCGTTGCAATCATTTGACGGCACCACAGAGGGCAAGGAAAGCCTAGGCAAAATGGTTGCTGCAACCCTGGGCAATCTGGCCAGCGCGCAGGGCCAGGTACAGAACGTGGTCAGCAGTATTGGTGCGCGGGTAAATACCCTGGACAACACCCGTACCCTGCATTTGGATGCGGAATTACTCAGTGAGGATGTTCTCTCCCAGCTGCGCGATGTCGACTGGGCCGACGCCGCCAGTCGCCTGTCGCAGCAAACATTGATATTGCAGGCTGCGCAGCAGTCCTTTATTCGGGTAAGCCAACTGAGTTTGTTTAACCGCATGTGATTTGGGTGGCGTTTGCCAACAGCAGAAAAAACCTGGGAAACCGGGTTTTTTTTTGCCCCTCCAAAACGCCCTGATGTGACGGTGGCGGAAAACCGGCGGAAAAGCGGATGTTTATCGCCTGGGCGGCAAGGCTGCAGGCGGCAAGTGTGCAACTTATTGCCGCTTTGCCGCCGCCGCCCGGCGCAAGTTCCGCTTTATGTCCGGTAAACAGCGGGTTTCTGGACTATGGCACAGCCGTTGCTAGGCATCTTGTAGATACAAATAATTTTGACACTTGCAGCGGGTCGGTAAGTTTGCTGATTCAGCGGTAGATCAGTCACCGGAGAGCAGAGTATGCCTTTAGTAATCAATACCAACGTATCATCCCTGAACGCGCAGCGCCAACTGGTGAACAGCGGCAACGAGATGTCTTCCGCCATGGAGCGTTTGTCCTCCGGTAAAAGAATCAATTCTGCTGCCGATGATGCTGCCGGTTTGGCTATCTCCAATCGCATGACTTCGCAGGTACGCGGTTTGACGCAGGCCATCCGCAACGCCAACGACGGCATATCGCTGATTCAGACCGCAGAAGGCGCCATGGATGAGACCACTAATATTCTGCAGCGTATGCGCGAGCTGGCCATTCAGGCGGCCAACGGGATTTATTCCGACGCAGACCGCGGCACGCTGGACGCCGAGGTGCAGCAGCTTAAAGAAGAGCTGGATCGCATTGCCAATTCCACTACGTTCAACGGTCAGTTGTTGCTGGACGGTAGCCTGGGCGATGTAGAGCTGCAAATTGGCGCCCTGGCCAATCAGACCATCACCATGAATATCGAAGCCATGAACATCAAGAAGCTTGGCGGCGAATCCAAGGGCGATGTGGTGGGCGCCACCATGGGAGGCGCGCCCAACACACTTGCCAATATTACGGGAACCGGTGACGGCATACTGCAGATTAATCGGCAAAACGTTGGCAATCTGGCTGGAGCAGCCAATATGAAAGAGGTGTTGGAGCTGTTCAACACCAATGTCTCCGGTGTAAAAACCACGGCGTTCACCGAGCTGTCCGCTCAGGCGGTGGGTACGGGCATCATGCGCAACGGCGACACCATGACGCTGACGCTGGAACAAATTGATGGCAGCGTCAACAGTTATGAAATTGGTGACACCGGCAGTATGGCGGAGCTCAGTGACAAGATCAATCGGGTCACGGGCGGCGCCATTAAATCTCAGTTGGATGATCTTGGCCGTCTGGTGCTTTCCAATAATGACGGAGCGGCCATCAGTGTCGGCTATACCGGTGCAGCTGCGGCCAACACCGGCATTGATGCCGGCATGTACAGAGCGTCGTTAAGCTTTGAGTCGGTTGACGGTGCAGCGGTGCTTATTGAATACGGTGACGATGCGGCGCAGGACGCGGCGGCGCTGGGCTTTAATGCGCGGGCGACGCCTGGCGACGTTAGCGGTTTTGGTGTGGCCACCGGCGATATAGCAGATCTGGCCGAGGGTGATGTCAAGATCAACGGCGTGACAATTGATGCGGTGGTTGCAGGGGCCACCGGGCTGAGTGCCATGACAGCTCTGCAGCAGGCTATCAATGCCAAGTCTGCGGAGCACGGTGTTGTAGCAACGGTTGTTGCGCTGGCCGGCGACGCCGCGCGCCTGGAGCTTAACTCGGTCAGTGGCGAGGAGATGAGCCTGGAGCTATCCGGCGCGGCGACGCCCGCCAGTACCGGTCTTGTGCAGACCAACGTAGCCGTTACTCAAGGCGACGCGATTGCCGATATCAGCATTGGTACGGCTGAAGGCGCTCAGGAAGCGATTGTTGTGATCGACAATGCATTGGAGCAAATCAACGCCACCCGCGCCCAGCTTGGCGCTATCAACAACCGGTTGGATTTTGCTATGTCTAACCTGTCAAATGTGGTGGAAAATACTTCTGCGGCGCGTTCACGCATCATTGATGCTGACTTTGCCAAAGAGACTGCAGAGTTGAGTCGTGCGCAGGTGCTGCAGCAGGCGTCGCAGGCCATGCTGGCCCAGGCCAATGCTCAGCCGCAGCAGGTATTGCAATTGTTGCAGGGCTAAAACCCCAACCGATAGTTCTACTGAGGCCAGTCCCGATGAGGGGCTGGCTTTTTTTATGGCGGCCCGGTAGGTTTTTTCCGGCGGAGCCGAGTGAAGGCCCGCTGGACACGCCGTGAACCCGTCCCTGGGGGCTCGACACGCGCATCCCTGCGCGTGACGGTCCAGCGTGCCTCCTCCCGACTCCTTTTGCGAATATATTCCTGCGGCGAGTTGAAAGATCGCGGAGTGCGGGAGCCGAGCCGGTTTGTGCGGCAAAAAGGTGAAGTGTGGCGAGCGGGAGCCGGGCAAAGACCCGCTGGACACGCCGTAAACCCATCCTTGGGGG
>CAYNST010000030.1:0-32401 GCA_964399955.1 uncultured Cellvibrionaceae bacterium
AGCTCAAGCTCAAGCTCAAGCTCATCCAGCTCCGGTGGGTCGCCAGGTGCACAGGTCAACTTTTCCGATTTTTCCACTAACCTTTCCAACGGCGAAATGATCTATCGCACATCCTGTATTGCCTGTCACGGTGAAAAGGGCATGGGTGCCACTACGGACATTCGCCTAGGTAGCCTACCCACCAGCAATTCACTGTTCCAGTACGTGGTGGAATATATGCCCCGGCCGGTGGGGTCTTTCTCGCCGGCAGACTGCGTAGGTCAGTGCGCGGCAGACGTAACCGCCTACATGGAAACCTGGCGTATAGCCACCGCGTCCTGCGACCAGGAAGATCCGGTACTCTACGGGGAGCGCTCTCTCAAGTTGTTGACCTCATACGAGTACAGCAACTCCATCCGCGATCTGTTTGCCGGTGCGGCGGTTCCGGACGAACTGCTTGAAACCACCGCCGATGTCGTCTTAGGCAGCTTCCCCAACCACCACGACGCTGTGGTAACCGGGTCTGTGGGTGACCGCTATTATCGCAACGCCGGTGCCATCGCCGACTGGGCCATCGCCAACGACCTGCCCTTCAATTGCACTGATGCCGGTGAATGTGCCGACCGTTTTGTTGAGGAATTTGCCTACCGTGCGTTTCGTCGCCCGCTGGTGGACGACGCGGCCAACGACAACCTGGAGATCAGCGCCTTCCAAGAACTGTTTGAGCTGGCACCCAGTGTAACGGCCGGCCTACGCGAAGCCATTGTCGCCACCCTGATTTCCCCCAACTTTCTGTATCGCTCGGAGCTGGGCATTCCTGTGGCTGAAGCGCGGGAACAGGGGTGGAACTCTGCCACACCGGGTGGTGATGGCCCAAGGGCAGGCAATGCCGACGGCTTTGAGGCCGCACCCGGTGGAACCACCGTAAACGGCGCCGATTTTTCTGCCAAATCCACGGGCGAGAACAACGGTGACGGCACCTGGAACCTCTATTCCGACGGCAACCTGACCCACAGCTTCAATTTCAGTGACCCGACGCTGGTTATCATCAACGCCAAAGGCAATGACTTCGACAACAGCTGGCCGCTGATGACCGTCAGTGTCGGCGAACAAGCCCTTGCCATGGAGATGGTCGAAGGTTACGAACTGGGCGAATACAAGTACCTGGTCACCGGTATTACCGGCGAACAACCGCTGCGCATTGCCTTTACTGGCGACCAGGGCCGTCAGCCTTTCGGCACGCCCGGCAATGACAAGGACCTGCACATTGGCGATGTGACCGTTGCAGAGGCACAACCTGTCGACGCCGCCACTCCGGAAGAACCCTCGGTCTCTACCTTAGAGTTGGCCGATCCCGCAGCCTACGTGCTCGACCCTTACGAATACGCCTCGGCACTCAGCTATTTGTACACCGGCAGCCTGCCCGACACCGAGCTGCTGGCCGCCGCCCGCAGTGGCGCCCTCAATACCGACGCCGGCGTGGAAGCGCAGATTGACCGCATGATTGCCTCACCCAGCGGCGAAGCGCACATGAAGCGATTTGTCTCTTTGTGGATGCGCACAGGGCTGATGTACGGCCCGGCCTTCATGCGCGACAATGAAAACTTCACCCCCGCGGTGCGCGACTCGATGGTGGCGGAGCTACAGGAGTTTTTCTGGTACATATTTGACAACGAAGAAGTACCCTTCAGCGACTTCTACGCAGCGGATTACACCTTCCTTAACGAAACCCTGGCGCAGTTCTACGGCATTGCCCGCAACGCCAACGGTGCCGGCGCGGACGCGTTTGTCAAAACCGATACAGCGCTGCGTGGCGGCGTGGTTACCAGTGGCGCCTTCCTCACAACCTTTGCTCACCCGGACCAGACATCGCCCATTTTGCGCGGGGTAAGTGTGCGCGAAAACATGCTCTGTCATCACGTGGGCGCGCCACCGGAAACCCTGGGGGAAAAACGCGATCAACTGGCGGCAGAAGTGGAAGCACTCAAAGCGGGTGGCACCATGAGCACGCGAGAGTACTACGAGAAAATCACCAGTGATCCGGCCTGCGCCAGTTGCCACGCAACCGTCATCAACCCCCTGGGCGGCGGTCTGGAAGACTTCGATCAGACCGGCTTGCCGCGCACTACGCAACTGGACCTGGGCCTGCTGGAAAATGTTATTGATGTGGATTTTGCCGGTGAGCTGATCGGTTTGAGCCACTTGAGCGAGACCTCCGAGCGCCTGAGCTTCAGCGGCGCCAAGGAGCTTTCAAGCACCCTGGCCACTCTGGAAGCCACGCAGAGCTGCCTGGTTGAAAAGGCCTTCCGCTTCGGGACGGGCCGACCAATCAACAATGGTGCGGTTGATCAACTGCGTTCAGAGCGCCTGTTGAGCGCCGCAGAAGCCGCCGATTTCAGCTGCGCGGGCGAGATGCTGGGCAACACCCTGCAGGACAGCAACCTCAGCCCGAAAGCACTGTTCAAGAAATTGGGCACCTTGGATCTGATCCGATTCCGTCGGTAGTTCGATGGGTAAAACAACGAACTCCTAACCGACAAAGATTGAGGATAACGAGAATGAAATTGGTGAAAAACAACAGAGAGCGACACCTCAACAAGGAGCGTCGCCGCTTCCTGGACATGGTCAGCAAAGCCGGTGTTTCAACCGCCCTGCTCAAAGCGGTGCCGCTGGCGGCCGGTGTGTTTGCCAGCCGATATGCCACAGCTCAGGATGCCACTAACAAGCGCGTGGTGTTCATGTACCTGCCCAATGGCGCCCCCAACGGCATGTGGATGCCCGGCTCGGCGACCCGCATGAACATCTCCACCGAGCCCTATCTGCCTGTGGCCAGCGTGTGCGAATTTCACGAGGTGAACATGGCCGCCGGCGGCCACGGCGATACCTGGAAATCCATGGGTACCTATATGGGCCAGTCCACCGACACGCTGGACGCCCACCTGTCGCGCAACTTTCCCACCGCCCCCTACCGCATCGTCCGGGCGGGCGTTCAGTCAACCGGGCAAGTTTTTTTCACCAAGGAATCCGGGCAGCAGGCCGCGCACACCGATGGCCCGGCGCGACTTTACAGCACCTACTTTGATGGCACGCCCCCGGTGAACAACCTGGACGAGTCCTACAAACGGGTGTTCTCGATGAGCCGCACCGCGCTGGCCACCTTGCAGAAAAAACTGGGGGTTGAAGAGTATCGCCGCTTTGACAGTCACCTGGATTCACTGCAGGAGATTGAGCGACGCATTGAGGCCGCCAATATGCCCAAAGAAGTTGGCGAAGAATGCCAGAACCCGGCTGTATCCTCCGCCGCTGCTGACCACTTCATCGACGAGGCAAAAATTGTGGCTGACATCGTCATTGCCACACTCAAGTGCGGCTTGACCAACACATCGACCATCATGCTCAGCAACGATCAGGCGGGCTGGCTGCCACTGGGTCGCGTCGACGGCGTGCAAAACGGCTTGAACCACCACAACGTGGCACACAGCGGCAATGACAACACCACCGCCCGAGTAACCGGGCTGCTGTCTCAGGTGCCCGCCTATTTCATTGATCAGTTAATGAAAACAGACGGGCCGGACGGTCAGAAACTGATTGATACCACCCTGTTTGTGCAGGTCACCGATATGGGTGATGGCAACCACGGCCTGGCCAATGCTCCGTTTCTGTTCGCCTCAAAACTGCCGGGCTTTGGCACCTTCAAAACCGGCGGTGGCAGTCACAAGAACTTCATGCAGTCGATTCCCGACCGGATTGGCCTGCTCGGAACCGTTGAGGCCTAGTTCGCGGGCTCAAACAAAAAGGCCGGCTCAATCCACGGGCCGGCCTTTTTGTTGTTCGGCTATTTCAGCACCCCTTCACACTTGCCCGCCAGTTTCTATTGACCGCCCCGCACCAAACGCACATGCAGGCGTGAGTCCCGGGGCAGGCTGGTAAAACTACCGGAGTCAAAATCTACCGTCCATGCAGAAGCCGGGCTGAAACCCGCCGGCAGAGGCGTGGAGGTCCAGTAGGCGGCGGTGGCCGTGCCGGCGAAGACGTTTGCATTGATGGCCGGCGCGCTGCAACCAAACTCGATCAGCGATGCCAGTTCTTTTTTGTTTGGCAGGCGCCAGTCGGTATAACCCTGGTAACTGGCCTGATCCGCCGCTTGCAGCGCCTCCTCCCATGTGTACTCGGCCTCCGCATCTGCAGTGACACAGGCACCGGACTGCCAGCGTTGACCCAAGCTGCAGCTTAACCACACCAGCCCCGTGGGAAGATGCGTCACCGTGGGGGCTGCCGGGTCAAGCCCCTCGGTTATCGCAAAGTCACGGTCCGGGTTGACCAAAGAAAGGTTTGTCGGGCAGTCTGCGTAGACCAGGCCGGTCACTAGAACAGCCGCCAGTGACACTAACGGTTGCGCAATTGTTTGCCAATTCAACAGGCTCATCTGCGTAAGTCTCACAAGTAATCACCGCTGACCAAACGAATGTGCGCCCGCCCGGACTTGCTGATAGTGCCACTGGTGCCCACTGTGAAGTAGACGTACCAGGCAAGCATTGGGTTGTCGGCGACAGTAACGGATGTCCAGTGCGCATTGAGTGAAACATTGGGGAAAAAAGCACTGTCTACCGGCGGATTAATCAGACTGTGATCCACTATGGACAGCAGCTCGGTGACACTCGGCAAGCGCCAATCCGTACGACCGCACAAGGCCGCCTCATTGGCAGCGGTGATAAAGCCCGCTGTATCACAGTCAAAAGTGCCAGCACACTGGCCCAGGTTGCGCTCTCCTGCCACTCCTCCGTTGGTTTGCTCATCCACATTGTGCCAACTGTAGGTGTGCCCAAAAAAGCGCTCGGATGCCGGGTCTGCGTTTTTGATTTCCCATACCAGTCCGCTGACATTATCGCGTACGCAAGCCCAGTTGGACCCCAGATCTTCACTGCCTTGCGGCTCCCATTCGGAGAACTGAATTACCAAAGGCTCGCCGTCAGCACCTATTTTGGTGAAGTCAAAACCGGACCGTCCGGCGCCTCTTTTTGCCAGCCGGCCGCTGCGTGCTGCGGCGTCACGGCCGTGCTCTGCATCCTGGCCGGGCGCGGCCGCCAAAGGGCAGCCCGCAGCCGCGCCCAGTGCGTCTACACAGTCCGCAGCGCCGGTGTCGTTCAATTTGAGAGGTGGGCCTGGGGGCTCCGGCATGGGAGGATCGCCTCCGCACGCTGCCAGGCCAACCCCCAGCACAACAGGTAGAACGCTTCGCGAAATTTTTGCTTTCATGTATGCGGCGCCATCCGAGTTCCAAACCGTTATGGATGGCCACCACTGTAGCAAAATTGGCCGTCAGAAGCTGGGAATTGGCCTGCAGTTTGTGAAGCCTGCCAAGTGCGGAGCGGCCCACTGCCGGGCGGCTCTATATTCCCAGCAATCCTGGTGTAGTCGACCGCAGCGGCCTATTCCACCGGCCAGTCTGCGTAGTCGGCTACGCCAAGTGAGGGGCAGTACTGCTCGCTGCCCCAGCGGCGAACAAATTCCCCATCGGGGTCATGTAGACGGGTCTGCTCCTGTAAATCCAGATGCACGGCGGCTTTAGGATCGGACCCGACACCGGCCATATATTGCCAGTTCCCCCAATTGAGAGCGACATCGTGGTCAACCAGTTGCTGCTCAAAATAGGCTGCGCCGTAGCGCCAATCCAGGTCCAGCTCATGAATAAAACAACTGGCTGCAATCTGGCGGCCGGCTGCGCTTAGGAACCCGGTTGAATTCAGATGGCGCATGCAGGCATTGACCAGGGGAAACTGCGTTGTCCCCTGACACCAGTTATCAAACACGCTCTGATCAAAGCGGCCATTGGCCCCACTGCCCGCCACCCCGGACAGTTCGAACAAACGCTCACCGTTCGCCAGCGCGTACCACTGGAAGTATTCTCGCCAAATCATTTCTTCAAACAGTTGCTCGGTGGAGTCGTTCTCAGCATGGGTTCGCTGATAATGCTCCAGCTCTTCCACAAATTTTCTGGCAGAGATATTGCCCAGCGCCAGCCAGGGCGAAAGCTTAGAAGAATTATTCCAGCCGTCCAGATTTGCACTTAACTGTTTGTGTTGCGCGGGATAAGGGCTGGAGAAATAATCGGCGAGTTGGGCCAGCCCCTGAGACTCACCGCCCATGAAGGGCATTTTTTGCTGTTCAATCACATCCGGCATATCCGGCACACGGTAGTCCAGGTCTGCCGGTGGCGGTGGAAGTGCGCCGGGCGGCGCCACCGCGTGCTTGATAGGTACGCCCGGCAAGACCTTGCGATGAAATTCCTGGAAGGTGGGCGGCATCAGCTCCAGGGAGAAATCTATCTGGTCGCGGTCGTACAAGGTATAAGTGCTGAATTCTCGAAACTCCGCATGCGACACGCGCTGTTTCAGTGAAGCCCAGTAGAGATTTTCATTGAAGCCGCAATTATGACTGCGGTAAACGGCCTGTACCTGGTACTGCTCGGCCAACTTCGCCAATGATTCCACCGGGTGACCGTAGCAGATCAGCAGCTTTTGCCCCAACGCCTCCAATGAGGCGTTCATGTCTTGCAACGCCTGCAGAAGAAACTGCCAACGACAATGCGAGATACCGCGCAAGCCGAACTCATTGGGCCTGAACCAGGCCGGATCCACACAGTACACCATCACCAACCGGTCGCATTCCTTGCCTGCGTGCACCAGCGTTGCGTTGTCTTCCAGTCGCAGGTCGTTGGTTAGCCAGTACAGAGTTGTTTTTTTCATATATTGCCACTTCCAGGTTGAACGCTTGGCAAAGAATACGTCAGCCGTAAGTGATCAGACTGTCAATAAACTTGCCCGCTGCTGAGCTTGTTCTGCTGCTATTCTGTGCCGGACAGAGAGGTGCGCTGGTGGTCCACCCAGATCAATTCGTCAGTATCAAAACCCAAGGTCTGGGCGTGCTGTACAAACTCTTCCTTTAGTGAATCCGGGACCTCCGGGGTGCGTGCCAACAGCCACAGATAGTCTTCGTCGTGCCCAGCCACAAAGGCGTGTTGATAGTCCTGCTGATCCAGCTCAAATACCACGTAGGAGCTGTAAAACGGGCCAAAGAACGAAACTTTCAAATGGCCCACATCGTCGTCGCCAACAAATTCCGCTTGACCCTCGGCCGTTTCCCATTTTTGTTCCTCTTCAGAATAGCCACGATTGATGACCTTGATGCCGTCACCCTCGTCGATGTATTCAGCGGACACGCTCGACAGACCGCGCTCAAAGGAATGGTCCAGACGAGCTATTTCATACCATTCGCCAAGATAGCGATCCAGTTCAAAACCGGTGACCGGTTCCACATTGCGGGGGGTACCTGTGCATGCGGTTATGGCGACTACACTGGCTAAAATTAGTACTTTGAGGCTACGGGGCAACATTGGAAATCTCCTCCTGTGATTGATAATCCCCTATACGCGCCAATCCCGGCAGCGGCACAATGAATCCGGGTTGCCTGCGGCAACATATTTTACTAGCCGGTGCAAAAGCACTACCATAGCAGCCCCAAGTAGATGGCTGAGCAGGTGCATGGCGAGGGTGCAAATAATAGTTGGCAGCGTGATGGGCACAGCTATGGAAGTGGCAGGCGCAGCAAAGCTGCATTTATCCGCAGCGGGGCACAGTGTGCAGATCATTGACCAGTTTCAGCCGCATCTTCTGCATCCTGGTGCCGAGGATGCACTCCTGCTTTGCACCTCCAATACGGGAGTGGGCAACCTGCCGCGCAATATAGAGCCCTTCTACAGGCATCTCAAAAACGACTTCCCGGCCATTGCCGGTTTGAGCTATGGCGTTATCAATCTGGGCGACAGCTCCTATCCAAATTTTGCCGAGGCCGGAACGCGGCTGGATGAGGCCATGGCCGACCTTGGCGCGGTTCGGTTGGGCGACCCCCTGATACTGGATGCCCAGCAAGTGCAGGATCATCCCGCTGCTGCGCAGGGCTGGTTGGCGGAATGGGAGCAACTGCTATGACCAGAAGAGCGCAAATAGGTCTGTTTTATGGTAGCTCAACCTGTTATACAGAAATGGCCGGCGAGAAAATCCGCCAAATGCTTGGCCCTGAGCGCGTAGACCTGCTGAATGTTGTCGAGCACCCTTTGATCACGGCCCAATTTTACGACTTTCTGATTTTTGGTATTCCCACCTGGGACTACGGCGAATTGCAGGAAGACTGGGAAGACGTCTGGGGCGAGCTGCAGAGTCTTGAACTCCACAGCAAAAAAGTGGCGGTCTACGGTTTGGGCGACCAGGTCGGCTACCCCGAGTGGTTTCTGGATGCCATGGGTTACCTGCATCGGGAACTGCTGGCCCGGGGCGCTAAGGCTGTGGGCTATTGGCCGGTGGAGGGTTATGAATTCGAGGCGTCTCAGGCGCTGACCACCGACAAACGCCACTTTGTGGGCCTGGCTCTGGATGAAGAAAACCAGTTTGAGCAATCTGCTCAGCGCATTGAGACCTGGTGCCGTCAGGTGCTGGCAGAATTTGCCTTGCCGGCACTCGAATGACCCACCCTGACAATTCCCCTGCCGCCCGGCTTCACTGGGATGAACGCGGCCAGCCGGTGTCGGCCGTCTTCAATGACGTTTATTTCTCGAAAACCGACGGTTTGGCCGAATCACGCTATGTGTTCATTGAGCAGAACCGCCTGGTCGAGCGCTTCGCCCGTCTGCAGGCAGGGCAGGTTTTCACTATTGCAGAGACAGGCTTTGGCAGCGGCCTGAATTTTCTGTGTGCCTGGCAGACATGGCTGCGCTGGGCACCGCCTGCTGCCCGCTTGCATTACCTGTCAGTGGAAAAATACCCGCTCACGGCGGACGACCTCAACAAATCCTTGGCCCTATGGCCCGAGCTGGAGCCCCTCGCCCAACAACTAACCGAGCTGTACCCGCCGGTGGACACTCGAGGCTTTCACCGCCTTATTCTTGACTCGGGCGTCTCCCTCACACTTATTTTTGATGATGCGGAGGCAGGGCTGGATGCGCTCCTGCCCATCGGCCGGCCCGGTCCGGTCGTGGCCGCCGCCGCCTGCAACTGGAGCGGATTGCACACCGCGCCTATAGCCGCAGACGCCTGGTTCCTGGACGGTTTTGCCCCGGCCAAAAACCCGGAGATGTGGACGCCTGCGCTGTTTCAACTGATGGCAAAACTTAGCCACACAGATTCCAGCTTTGCCACCTTCACGGCGGCGGGCAGTGTCCGCCGGGGGCTTCAGACAGCGGGCTTCCAGGTTTGTAAACTCAAGGGCTTTGGCCAAAAACGCGAAATGATGGCAGGCATGTGGACGGGACCGGCTGCACCTGCCGCGAACACGGAGGGCAAACCCCAGACCAGTTGGCATCTGCTGCAAAAATCTCAGCCCCAGGCCAAGTCCATAGCAATCATTGGTGCAGGTCTGGCCGGTTGTCATACCGCTTTTGCCCTGGCCAAACGAGGCTTCAAAGTAACCGTCTTCGAGCAGCATCAGATTGGCGCCGGTGCCTCAGGCAATGCGCAAGGCGTGCTGTATACCAAGCTGTCTCACCGCGCCAGTCCCCTGGCAGACTTCAACCTGCTTGCGTTTTTGTTTGCGCAGCGCCTCTATCATCAAAGCGGCCTCTATGGGCGCTGCGGCGCCAACACCGGTGTGCTGCAACTTGCAGAATCCGAGCATGAAGAATCCCTGCTACAGGCTGTAGCCGCGCGCTTTCACCACTCTCCAGAACTGGTCACCTACCATGGTGCGACAGAGGCGACTGACCTGGCGGGAGTGCAACTGAATCACGGGGCTTTGCATATTGCCGGTGCGGGCTGGTTTCGGCCGGTGGAGCTGTGCGCGGCGCTCGCAGCACACCCTGGCATTGAAATTGTCAGCCATCAGCAGGTTGCAGATATCAAATGGCAGGAAGACCTTTGGCAGCTCATTGACAGCAGCGGAGACACTTTTGCCGCTTATCCCGCCCTGGTGGTGGCCTGTGCCGAGAGCGCCCGGCGCTTTACTCCCTGTGCCCATCTGCCCACCAAAGCCATCCGCGGCCAGGTTACACACGCTCCCGCAACCCCTCGCTCCCAGCAGTTGCGCAAAGTTCTTTGCGGCACCGGCTATATTCCACCGGCCTTCAACGGCAGTCACTGCCTGGGCGCCTCCTACGACCTGAAATCCGAGCAGCTGCGGCTGACAACCGCTGATCAGCAGTTGAATCTTGCCAATGCGGCGGCAATGTCCGCAGACCTGGCAGACTTGGCGGAGGCTTGCCACGGCGAGCTAACCGGCCGCAGCAGCTTTAGATGCACCACGCCGGACTACCTCCCTTTGGTGGGGCCCGCCCCCAGGGCGCAAGCCACGCTGGCGCGCTTCCACAGCTACCAGCGCAATTTCAAAAGCATTGTTGATCTGCCCGGCTGCTATTGGCCCGCCCTGTTTCTCAACCTGGGGCACGGCTCGCGCGGCCTGGCCTACACGCCGCTGTGCGCAGAAATCCTTGCCAGCATGCTTGGCGGAGAGCCTCTGCCGCTTGCGCGCGATCTGTTACTGCATCTTCATCCCAGCCGGTTTCTGATCAGAGACCTCAAACGCCGACACGCCTGACGGTGTCGCACCTGTGATTTCCTGTCTACACTTTTCTAAAGCAGGCAGAGGGCGCGGCGAGTCATCTTGTTGGCCCTCTTAGCTGCGCTTAGCGCCGCTGCAACCCACCCAACAAGGGGGTTGCCACCGGCACATCCAGCTACTGGAGATACACATGCGAACGGGTTCGTCGAGCGCGACCGCCAATCACTTGGAAATTACCTACGGCTCGGTGCACAACTACTACGAGAAAATGGTATTTGACCGCATCTTTGAA
Source organism: uncultured Cellvibrionaceae bacterium (assembly GCA_964399955.1). Classification (GTDB taxonomy): domain Bacteria; phylum Pseudomonadota; class Gammaproteobacteria; order Pseudomonadales; family Cellvibrionaceae; genus CAYNST01. The sequence continues at coordinate 10,817 of CAYNST010000030.1, forward strand.
CTGAGCCCGCGCGCCAGTGCCGACGGACATTTTTTTGCTGATGTGGCCTGCGTGGCCCTGAACCGGCTTCCGCCGCGTTATGTGCGCCATGATGTGGACCTGACTTTTTTTCTTTCACCCATAGAACTGAAAAAAATTGCGCAGAAAGTAAATTCGGCGGTACAGGACGCACTGGATTATGTGGGCCAACGGGCGGATCTTCCTCCTCTGGGCGAAGGTTAACCCTACGGCGATCAACTTGAATTCTGGGCGCTGCGCCCTCCACTGCTACGGCTGAAGTGATACACAATATGGACCCAACCGCCGATACCTCTCTCGCTGCCCACGCGGGCTTTTTGATTCGATTCACCGAGCACAACCGTAACAAGATTGCTCCGCTCGGCTTGCACATAGACTGCGACAATTTGCGCCGCTGGGGCGAGATGCACGACCGCGACCGCTTCCGCTATCACAACCTTATCAAGGAGCTGAAGCTATGGAGCGCACATCTCTCCCGCAGACCCGTCAGCCAGTTCTGGTTGCACGAGCCGTTTCGCTCGCTGGATGCGCCCAGTCTTATTGATCTGGTGCATGCGGTCGGCCTGCATCTAAGATTTCCCAGCCACGGGCAAGTGGAGCGGGCAGCCACTTTATCCATGCCGGACATGAGCAAACAGAACGTCATACTGCTGGGCACTTTGCGCTTCAATCATCTGAGAGTCAGTGTGCGGGTTGACGAGCCACACGACCGCGTCAGCGCCCTACTGGAGCAGCTTTCCAGTTTGCGCGTAGCCAAGACCAGCGTGTTGATCGACAATCATAAAGGTGCCGTCATTGAGCATCAGGAGCTTGCGCAGTGGTTGTCAGCCTGGCGGCCAGATTCGCTCTGCTTTGCGCAGCCTGAATTCGTGTTACCGCTGCTGCAGCACCCCGCCACCGGCCCAAAGCTTATGCAACTGGGGTATTATCTAACCGCCCAGTTTCTGCTGGTGCGCTTTCATTCAAAGCTGCAGCCACAGCCAGAGGACTGCCTGCGACTTGGCCCCGGAGCCTGCAGCACCTTTGGTGGCTACTCATTCACCAATTACGCCGATCCGGTACAGTATTATCTGGGGCTCAACCAGTCACGTCTGCCGGTCTACCCGCTCTGGTCCGGCCGGACCGCGCGCTAAGTCCCCCTGCATCCGACGCGGCCGACGGGACTTGACCTGCGCCGCGCCGGGCCGGATCATTAGCGCCGGATTCCCTTCTGTTTAACCGGCCTCAACTCATGACACCTTTCGACAAAACGCTTCAGCTTATTGATCATGCCAATGCACAGGATCCCAACCGCGAAACGGTTGAGGGTGTGTCGCACCCAAAAGAGCTGCTGTACTCGCAGAGAATGAGCGTACGTCTGCTGCAGTTTGCCCCTGACGCCTCACAACTCCTGCAGATTGCCGCGCGGGCACAGCATATTGAACGCTGGACATCACCGCGCAGTGACTATCCCGAAGGCAGGAGCGGCTATAAAAAATGGCGCGCAGAGCTGGGACTGTACCACGCAAAACGGGTGGGAGAGCTCATGCAGGAAGCAGGCTACGGCCAGGAGGACATCAGCCGCGCGCAGTACCTGGTGCAAAAACGCGGGCTAAAGCGCGATGCCGAAACCCAATGCCTGGAGGACGTCATCTGCCTGGTGTTCATTGAGCACTATCTGGATGAATTTGCCAGCAAACACCAGCACGACAAATTGATTGCCATCATTCAAAAGACCTGGGGCAAGATGTCCCCAGAGGGGCAGGCTGCTGCTTTAGGTATACCACTCAGTAAGCCCATGCAGGCATTGGTGGGCGAAGCCCTGGCGGGCTGAGGTCACGACCTCAGCCAAGAATGTGCAGGCGGAGGTAGCTCTGGCACAGCGCTCTTATCCAGGAGCACAGCAGAGTAACTACCGGCCCCACGGCGAGCGCTCAAGCTCCGGCGGTCACTCGGCCTCGTAAGTAGAGCTTGACCGGAACCTGCGCGGCGCCGGCTTAGGGCTGGCGGCGGCCGTTCGCATCAGAGCCTGCAGGCCGCAGCGCAGCAAGGTTGCCTGATCAATTGCGCTCAACCCTTCCGGAAACCGTCCGGGTATAACCCCGCTGGGCTGGCGCACATCGCCCTCAACAGTAATCTTGAAGCCAGAGCGGTGAACAGCCATCGCCTTTTCCAAGTCAACATTCCACGCTTCGAAATCCACAGCCCTACCCTCTTAACAGGAAACCTTTTTGCACGAGTTGACCAATGACCGTCACTGACGGTCAGTGAATGCGACGGCGTCCTAGTAGGACGCTGCGCGTTCAGGTGTTCGTGGTTATGATCGAAGCTGCGGGCAAAACGCAGTCAATTCGACGCCGGCCAGCGCTTGAAGGCATTGATCGCAAAACCGGAGCAGACTGCTCCTGAACATTCCTTACTGCAAATTCCCTGCTGCAATCAGACGCCCGTGCTGCGGGCTCCTATTCATGAGCGGATCAACACAGCCGGTCAGCGGCTGGCAGAACCCGCCACCGGGCGGTGGCAGGTGGGCTAAAGGTACATCTATTCCAGCAAAGAAGATGTGAAATATTCACACCGGCGAAACGCCCACGCTCTAGCTAAAAATGAAAAAGCCCGCAATTTGCGGGCTTTAGGGCAAAACTCGGGTCAGTGGGCACTTAGGACTTGTACGTGAAAAATCATTCCCACTCAATAGTGGCAGGGGGTTTGCTAGACACATCCAGAACAACCCTGGAAACCCCCGCCAGCTCATTGATGATGCGATTGGACACCGTCTCCAGCAACTCGTAGGGCAAGTGCGCCCATCTCGCCGTCATGAAATCCACCGTTTCCACCGCGCGCAGCCCAATGACCCACTCGTAGCGGCGCGCATCACCCACCACCCCTACGGATTTCACCGGCAGGAACACGGCAAAGGCCTGGCTGGTTTTGTAGTACCAGTCCGCGCGGCGCAGCTCCTCTATGAAGATGGCGTCGGCCTCCCGCAGAATGTCTGCGTATTCTTTTTTGACTTCTCCAAGTATGCGCACGCCCAGTCCCGGTCCCGGGAAGGGGTGGCGGTAAACCATATCGTAGGGCAGGCCCAGCTCCAGCCCCACCTTGCGCACTTCATCCTTGAACAACTCGCGCAGTGGCTCAACCAGTTTAAGCTGCATTTCTTCAGGCAGCCCGCCCACATTGTGGTGCGATTTTATTACGTGGGCTTTGCCCGTTTTGGCGGCAGCGGATTCAATGACGTCGGGGTAAATTGTGCCCTGCGCCAACCAGTTGACCTCGGTCAGTTCAGTGGCCTGCTGGTCAAACACCTCAATGAACGACCGCCCAATGATCTTCCTTTTTTGCTCCGGGTCCGTCACGCCGGCCAGACGCGAGAGGAAAAGTTCTTCCGCATTCGCGCGAATAACCTTGACGCCCATGTTTTTGGCAAACATGTCCATTACCTGGTTGCCTTCATGCTTGCGCAACAAGCCGTTGTCGACAAAAACACAGGTCAGCTGATCGCCTATTGCCTCATGCAGCAGCGCCGCAACCACGGACGAATCCACACCGCCGGAAAGCCCCAGCAACACCTTGTCGGTGCCTACCAGTGCACGTACTTTTTCTATGGCATCCTGCACGATGTGCGCCGGCGTCCACAGCGCCTCGCACTGGCAGAGGTTGAACAGAAAGTGCTCCAGCATGCGGCTCCCCTGCAAGGTATGGGTTACCTCCGGGTGAAATTGCACCCCAAAAAACTGCTTGCTTTGGTTCCACATGGCGGCAATAGGGCAAGAGGCGGTAGAGGCAATGCAGACAAAGCCCTCCGGCAGCTCAACCACCTTGTCGCCGTGGCTCATCCACACATCCAGCAGGCCCCTCCCCTGCGGATCAAGGTGATCCTGGATGTGTTCAAACAAAGGATTCTGGTTCTCAATGGTGATTCGGGCAAAACCGAATTCCCGTACATCCGACCCCTGCACCTGGCCACCCATCTGTGCCGCCATGACCTGCATGCCATAACACACCCCCAGCACCGGCACCCCCAGATTGAACACCAACTCCGGCGCACGGGGAGAGCCTGGCTCCGGCACAGACTCGGGCCCACCGGAGAGGATTATCCCCTTTGGTGCAAAGGCTTGAATGGCTTCCTCTGACATATCAAACGCGTGAATCTCGCAATATACGCCCAGCTCGCGTACCCGCCGCGCAATCAGTTGGGTGTACTGGGAGCCAAAGTCCAGGATCAATAGGCGTTGGGCATGAATATCTAGGGACATGAAAGAGCTACCTTCTGAGGATAAAAACGGAGCAACCGCGCGGCCCTCAAGGGGATAAACGGCGACTGTCGCAGGAGACGCACTTGGCGCTACAAACGTGCATACAAGACTTCACCGCACGGGCCACCCCTTTTGCGCACGACAGTTACTAAAAATGTATCAAACCGTTGAAAAACACGAAAACCCGCAAGTGCGGGCTTTCCAGGTCAGCACCGATCTGCCCAAGCCCGTTAACGGCTTCCAACCGGGTAATTGGGCGGCTCTTTGGTGATGCTCACATCGTGTACATGGCTTTCACCCATGCCCGCCGAGGTCACCCGTACAAATTCGGGTTTGGTGCGCATGGTGGCAATGTCCACAGAGCCGGTGTAGCCCATGGCGGCGCGCAGACCGCCCATCAACTGATGCACGATGGCACTCAGCGGCCCCTTGTAAGGCACTCGCCCCTCTATGCCTTCCGGCACCAGTTTCTCCGTGCCCTGGCTGGAATCCTGAAAGTAGCGATCGGATGAACCCTGGTTTTTGCTCATGGCGCCCAGCGACCCCATGCCTCGGTAGGATTTGTAGGTGCGCCCCTGGTACAGCTCCACTTCTCCGGGAGCCTCCTCGGTGCCGGCAAACATGGAGCCCATCATAACCACGTGGGCACCTGCCGCTATGGCCTTGGCTACATCGCCAGAGAAGCGCACGCCACCGTCGGCAATCAGCGGCACATCGGAACCTTCAAGTGCTGCGGCAACGTCCGCAATGGCGGTAATTTGTGGCACCCCCACGCCGGTGACGATACGCGTGGTGCAGATAGACCCGGGACCAATGCCCACTTTGACAGCGTCTGCCCCGGCATCCACCAAGGCACGGGCTGCATCGCCGGTGGCTATATTGCCACCAATAACCTGCACGTGGTTATACATGCTTTTAATGCGCCGCACACGATCAAGCACGTTTTTGGAGTGGCCGTGGGCAGTGTCCACCACCAGCACATCCACGCCGGCGGCAATCAAGGCCGCAACCCGGTCATCGGTATCCGGACTGGTACCGATGGAGGCACCCACTCGCAGCCGCCCAAATTCATCTTTACTGGCAAACGGGAAAAGCTCGGCTTTGCTCATGTCCTTGACGGTGATCAGGCCCGTCAATTCGAAGGCGTCGTTGACGACCAGGACTTTTTCAATACGGTGACGGTGCAGCAAGCCGCGCACTTCTGCGGCACTGGCCCCCTCTTTAACGGTGACCAGCTTTTCCTTAGGGGTCATGATGCTGGCCACTGAGGCCTCGAAATTGGGTTCAAAGCGCACATCGCGGCCGGTGACAATACCCACCAGGTCGCCGTTGCGCAATACCGGTACGCCGGAGATATTGTGCATTTTTGTCAAGGCAATCAAATCCTTGATGGTTGCGTCTGCGTCTATGGTGATAGGGTCCTTGACCACGCCGGCTTCAAATTTCTTCACAGCCCTGACTTCTTGCGCCTGCTGGTCAATGGACATGCTCTTGTGAATGATACCGATACCGCCCTCCTGCGCCAGGGCAATCGCCAGCCGGGCCTCGGTAACCGTATCCATGGCGGCCGATACCAACGGGATGTTCAGCGTTATTGTGCGCGTCAGGTGAGTCTTGAGAGACACGTCTTTGGCGGTAACCTCGGAATAGCCCGGCACCAAAAGAACATCATCGAACGTAAGTGCTTCCTGGGAGATTCTCAGCATAGGGGTACCTTTCAGCTATTAGGCGCAGGAAAACCGGCAATTATAAACTTTCTGCTGCGCCTGGTAAACTTGTTGGCCGGGTAATTGCTATCGCCGCCCCGGGAGGGCGAACGAATGAACACGCAAAAATGGCAGACGCCAGCCGGCTTCAAAGCAGACGGCAGCCCGCGCAGAATCGGCATCGAGATTGAAATGGGCGGTCTTTCTCTGCGCCAGGTAACCGGTATTGTCGCCCACTGGGCTAACAGCCCGGCGCATTACGACAGCGTTGCGCAGGGGCATGTAGACACTCGCTGGGGCAAATTATCTACAGAGATTGACTGGGGCTATCTGAAAAAGGCCGCCAACGAAGAAGATCTGGACCCCTCCAAGGCAAAATGGCTGGAGTTTCTGGAGGTAGTGGTCAACGGTTTGGTGCCCACGGAGATCGCTCTTCCCCCCATCCCCCTCGCCGACCTGCACCACCTGGAACCCCTGGTGCACGCACTGCGCGCCGCCGGTGCCAAGGGCACAACGCACTCACCGCTGGCCGCCTTCGGCATTCATCTGAATCCGGAGCTGCCCAATCTGGACGCGTCCACGATCATCGGCTTCATTCAGGCCTTTGGCCTACTTCAATGGTGGCTGGTTGAAGCCTACCGGGTGGACTTTACCCGCCGGCTTGCGCCCTATATTGATCTGTATCCGCAATCCTATATATTGCGCACACTGGCTTACGATCAGATGACCACTGTGGCAGATGTGCGTGCGGACTATCTGACGGAAAACCCAACCCGCAACCGGGCCCTGGATCTATGGCCGCTGTTTGCCTATTTTGACGCGGATTGGGTAGCAGAGCAGATCCCGGAGGAGCAGATCAAGGCACGACCCACCCTGCACTTTCGCATGCCCAATTGCGAAATTGACAATCCCGACTGGCAAATATGGGACACCTGGCAGCCCTGGTACGCAGTGGAGCACCTGGCCCACAATAAAAGCCTGCTGGCCGAATTGGCCAGTGAATTCAACGACCGACAGCGGCCTCTTCTGGGGGCCAAACGCGTCGAATGGGTGGAGTATCTGAACACGTGGCTCAAAGACCGATCATTGGCGTAACCGGTTCGTCCAAGCGTGTCTCGCCCTCCTGGTGGTGCATTCGCTTGTCCGTGGCGCTGGCCGGGGGCCGAGCCGTGCGTATCAGCAGTAAACACCCGCACAGCGGCCGAGTACTGTCGGGCCTGGTAATCAGTGGTGGAGACGACATTGACCCGGCGCTCTATGGTGAAGAAGCCGCTCACAGCGACTACGACCGCGAAAGAGACGCCTTGGAGCTGCGCTACATCAACAGCGGCCTGAAGCAACAACTGCCAATGCTCGGTATCTGTCGCGGCATGCAGTTACTGAACGTTGCCAAGGGCGGGACCTTGCACCTGGACATCAACCCGCAGCGCAAAAAAACCTCCACACGGCCGTTTGTCTTGCCCCGCAAAACGGTGTTGGTAGATGCCAACAGCCAGTTTGGCCGTATACTCGGCAAGTCGCAGGCGAAGATCAACAGCCTGCACCATCAGGCCGTCCGGCAGCTGGGCAGCGGGCTGACCGTTGCGGCCTATGATCTTGATCATTTTGTGCAAGCCATAGAAAGCCATAAGCACACTTTGCTGGGCGTACAGTGGCATCCGGAATACCTCTGGTACCTGCCGTCGCAACTGCGACTGTTTCGTTGGCTGGTGCAGCAATGCAGAGTTCAGATGCGTTAATGGAGTATCTGGCCCTTTTCAGTTCGGCGTTGCTCGCAGCCACGCTCCTCCCCGGGTCTTCCGAACTGCTGCTGTTTGCCTTGCTGCGTCAGGGACGCGACCCATGGCTGCTGCTTGTCACCGCCACCCTCGGCAATACCCTGGGCTCATGGTTAAACTGGTGGCTGGGGCTGTATTTGCTGCGCTTCCAGGAACGACGGTGGTTTTACTTCAAACCGCAGCAGATCGCCCGCGCGCAGCGGCGTTTTCAACGTTACGGCCTCTGGTCCCTGCTGCTTGCCTGGTTGCCGGTAATCGGGGATGCCCTGACCTTGGTCGCCGGCGTCATGCGGGTGCACTGGGTGCCTTTTTTACTGCTGGTGGCACTGGGCAAGGGTGCGCGTTACGCTTTTGTGGTTTGGGTCGACTCTGGCTTACAATGACGCTGAGTCACCTCCCAGCTCACGCCCGAATCCGCCCACAGCTGCGTTCAAAAATGGTCAGCATCCTTCAGGGAACAAAATGAAACGCCTGCAGGGCGGCCCCGAACAGGGGCGGCTAGGTATTTACAGGTGTAAACTTACATTTTTTGCCTTGCCCTGCCCAATTTCGGACGCGATCTGAACAGTCACAGGATGAGCTGAACAGCTAGGGTGTTAAATGCATGCTAACAGAGTCCACCACCGCCAAACGCCAGATCCTCACCGTCACCCAATTGAATCGGGCGGCGCGCAACCTGCTGGAGACCCAACTGCCGGCCATGTGGGTAGAAGGTGAGCTCACCAACCTCTCTGCGCCCGCTTCGGGCCACTGGTACTTCACGCTCAAGGACGCCGCTGCTCAGGTGCGCTGCGCCATGTTTCGCAACCGCAATATGCTGGTCCGCTTCAAACCCAAGGCCGGCGAACAGGTTTTGCTGCGCGCCAAAGTCAGTCTTTATGAAGGCCGTGGCGACTACCAGCTGATAGCCGAGCATATGGAACCCGCTGGTGCCGGTTTGTTGCAGCGCCGTTTTGACGAGTTGAAGGCGCAATTGGCGGCCGAGGGGTTGTTTGAACAACACCACAAACAACCCCTGCCCGTCTGGCCAAAAACTCTTGGCGTTATCACTTCGGCCAGCGGCGCTGCAATCCACGATATTTTGCAGGTTCTGCGCCGCCGCTTTCCGGCTTTGGCCGTCAAGCTGCTGCCGGTGACCGTGCAGGGCGGCAAGGCGGCAGCGGAAATAGCCGCAGCCATCGCGCTGGCCAATCGCCACGCCGTGTGTGACCTGCTCATCGTCGGCCGCGGCGGCGGCTCCATAGAAGATCTGTGGGCCTTCAACGAAGAAGTGGTTGCCCGGGCAATTTTTGCTTCTCGCATCCCTATTGTCAGCGCTGTCGGGCATGAAACGGACTTCACCATTGCAGATTTCGTCGCCGACGTCAGGGCACCCACACCCTCGGCCGCCGCAGAACTGGTCTCGCCCAACGGGCCTGCCTTACAGGAGCAGATTGGCCGGCTCAGGGCCCGCCTTCAGCAGGCGCAGAAGCAACGCCTGCACTGGGCAGCGCGCACGCTGCAAATGACCAGCGCCCGACTGCAGCACCCCGGCCAGCGCCTGCAAACCCAAGCTCAAGGCCTGGATCAGCTTGAAGTGCGCCTGGTGCGGGCCCTGCAGCAAAGCATGGCAAAGCGGCGTGGTGAAATGCAGGCGCTGGCGTCCCGACTGACGCAGTGCAGCCCCGCGAAGCTGCTGCCGCATCGCCAGCTGCAGCTGACCTACCTAAAACAACGTCTCGGGCGCGCCGCAAAAACGGAACTGGACGATTGCCAGGTACGGCTGGCCCGCGCCGCGGGTTTACTGCAGACTGTCAGTCCACTCAACACCCTCCAGCGCGGCTACGCCATTGTGCAGAACCCCGCAGGCGACGTCGTGCGCCGCGCTGATCAACTTGCAGCAGGCGATGCCGTGCACATCAAGCTGGCTGAAGGTGAGCTCGACTGCCGGGTGCTGACAAGCACCCGGGCGTGTTGAGGTGGATTTACATGAGAAACCCCCTCTTATTGATCTGGTCCGCCCCCGCGCCCGGAGCCGCAACCATGGCACCGGCCAGCCGTGGCGGCCCATTCCGCCCGGCAAGCCCGCAACCTGCTTCAGGACCGCGTCATGATCTCCACTGGCCCCGCTGACTATTCTGCTGCCCCCCCTAAAGTTGCCATTGCCGGTGCCGGGCTCCTGGGGCGTCTGCTGGCCTGGCGGCTGCTGCGTATCGGCTGCGAGGTGGCGCTGTTTGACAGCGGCCAGTTCGGCAAGCCGCGAAGCGCGGCCCACACCGCCGCCGCCATGATTTCCCCCATGAGTGAGGTGGTCGTCTCCGAGCGCAGCATTTACAACAGCGGCGTCCGGTCGCTTGCGCTATGGCCGGTGTGGCTGGAGCAATTGAGCGCAGCCGAGCTGCCGCCGGTAGGCTACAGCGCAAACGGCAGTCTGGTGGTGGCTCACCCCCAGGACGACGCTGAGCTGCAGCAGTTCTACCGCGATCTGCAGTTTCACCTGGGCGCGGACAACAGCGCCCGCTGGCTGGACCGCTCAGAGCTGGCCCGCCTGGAGCCGGATCTGGCCGGTCAGTTTCAGCAGGGGCTGTATCTTCCCGGCGAAGCCTTCCTCGACAACCGCCAGCTCCTGGACAACTTGTTGAGCGCCATTCGGCATCTGGGCGGGCAGTGCCACGAGCAGCAAGCGGTAAGCTTCACCCCTGGAGCCCGGACGGATGAGCGCAGTCTGGCCCATTACGACTTTGCCATTGACACGCGCGGCCTTGGAGCAAAACAAAACCTTGCACAGTTGCGCGGTGTACGGGGTGAAGTATTATGGGTGGAGACACCGGAGGTACATTTCAACCGAGCCATCCGCCTCATGCACCCGCGTTACAAGATTTACGTGGTGCCGCGGCCCAACAACCGCTTTATCATCGGTGCAACCGAAATAGAAAGCGAAGACGCCTCGCCGGTCAGCGTGCAGTCCATGCTGGAACTGTGCAGCGCGCTTTACACTCTAAACCCGGCCTTTGCCGAGGCGCGCATCGTAGAGCTGGATGCCAACCTACGCCCTTGTCATCGGGACAATCTGCCGCATATCGACTGGCAGTTGGTGCCGGTGGGAGCGGGCAGACACCAGCGCATTGTTCGAATCAACGGCCTCTACCGCCACGGTTTTCTGCTGGCGCCCACGCTGGTGGATCAGGTGGTGGCAGAGCTGGGCGAGCAGTGGCATGCCAATCACAACCTTTAGAAGACCGTCATGATCAAGATCAGCGTTAACGACCAGATTCAAAACATCGATGACCCCAAACTTGACCACCTGCTTGGCAAGCTGCAAGGCAACACAGGCAGCTTCGCGGTGGCCGTCAATGGCGAGTTTGTGCCGCGCTCGCACTATCACCAAACCACCCTGCAAAACGGCGACCGCCTGGACATAGTCAGTCCAGTGGGAGGCGGCTGATGCAGGCTGAAGCCCCTGACCACCTGGAACTTTACGGTGAGCGGTTCTCCAGCCGGTTTCTATTGGGCACTGCGCTATACCCTTCGCCTCAGGTGATGGTGGATGCCATTGGGGCGGCTCAGTGTGAGGTGGTGACACTGGGGTTGCGCCGGCAAAATCCTTCCGACCGGGCCGGCCAGCAGCTATGGCGCACCATTCAGGAAACCGGCTGCCGCCTGCTGCCAAACACCGCCGGCTGCAGAAGCGTGAAGGAGGCGGTCAACCTGGCGGAAATGTCGCGGGAGATTTTTGCAACCGACTGGATCAAGCTGGAAGTGATCGGCGACGACTACAATCTGCAGCCGGACCCCTTTGGTCTGGTGGAGGCGGCAGGTGAGCTGATACGCCGTGGGTTCAAAGTCTTGCCCTACTGCACGGACGATTTGGTACTCTGCCAAAGACTGCGTGACGCCGGCTGCCAGGTACTGATGCCGTGGGGCTCGCCAATTGGCACCGGGCAGGGTCTGCTCAACAAATACAACCTGCGTACCCTGCGCGAGCGCATTCCCGACCTGCCGCTGATCATAGACGCCGGTCTCGGCGCGCCCTCCCAGGCATGCGAAGCGATGGAGATGGGGTTTGATGGCATCCTGCTGAACACCGCCGTGGCCCGCTCGCAGCAACCGGCACGGATGGCGCAGGCCTTTGCTCAAGCCATTCGCGCCGGCAGAGACGCGTTCCTGGCGGGGCTCATGTCCAAACGCCAGACCGCCAGCCCAAGCACGCCCACCATCGGCCAGCCTTTCTGGCACCAGAGCAGTAAAACGTGAACCGCCGCCACCGCAAGGCTTACCCATGAACTCGCCCGCGCCCTACCTGGATATCCGCAATGCGCTGGTCTACCAGGGGCAACAGCCGGTCTTTGAAAACCTGTCACTGCAGTTCTTCCGCGGCCAGAGTACCTGCGTGCTGGGGCCCAACGGCGCGGGCAAGACCACCCTGCTCAAGTTGCTTACCCGCGAGCTCTACCCGGTTGTGCGCGATGGCAGTTATGTAAAAATGGACGGCAGTGAGCGGGCTACATTGTGGGAGCTGCGCAAGAAGATTGGCTTTGTGTCTCAGGACCTGCAGATACGCTACGACGCCCATGTCAAAGCCTGTGATGTGGTCCTGTCAGGCTTGTTTGGCGCCATTGGCATGCACCGGCATTTTGAGGTCAGTGCGGAGGACCGCAGCCGGGCAGATCATGCTCTGCAACGCTTTGGCCTGGCAGAGCTGAAAGATCGGGCGTATTGGCACCTGTCCACCGGGCAGCAGCGCAAACTGTTGCTTGCCCGCGCCCTGATTCACCAACCGCAGATTCTGGTTTTGGACGAACCCACCAGCGGGCTGGACTTGAAAGCCGCTCACGATTTTCTGGCCGAGGCGCAAAGCCTCGCCTGCCGCGGCACTACGCTGCTGCTGGTAACCCACCATGTGCAGGAGATCCTGCCCGCCATAGACAGAGTTGTCATGCTCAAGCAGGCCAAGGTGGTATTTGACGGCGCCAGGAGCGACGCCTTAACCGACCAGCGCCTGAGCGCGCTCTACGACACGCCGCTGACGCTCAAGCAGCACCAGCACTATTATCAGGCCTTCCCCGCTATATCGAGCTGAGCCGACACGGGCGACCGGGAGAAATGCTGAACGGAGAAATTCACCCGGGCGTCCAGGGAGTAACGCTCGGGCTTCTTGAGCGACTCCACCTTGCGCAGGCGAGGCAATAGACCGGCAAAATTGGCTACCTGTATGGACAAACCGGGCCGGGCGTTAAGCTCCAGTAACAAGGGCCCCCGGTTTTGGTCCAGCACCAGGTCCACCCCCAGATAACCCAGCCCCGTCATGTCGTAACAGGCGCACGCCAGGTGCAGCATATCCATCCAGCGGGGAACCTCCAGCTGGGTCAAGTCCTGCTGAGTGTCGGGATGAATGGTCACCGTTTGACCGTGCTGCACCGCTCGCACGGCGCGTCCTGTCCCTATATCTATGCCAACCCCCACAGCGCCTTGATGCAAATTGGCCTTGCCGTGCGAGCTGGCACAGGACAGGCGCATCATGGCCATGATCGGAAAGCCCCGGAACACGATCACCCGCAGATCCGGCACGCCCTCAAAGGTGTATTTGAGAAAGGCACGGTCAACCTGGATCAGGTCCTCGATGACGGCCACATCGGGCGAGCCTCCCAGGGAAAATAGCCCGGCGAGGATGTTGGAGATATGCCGCTCTATATCGGGCAGGCTGATGGCCTGGCCATTGGTGCGCAGACACTCCCCGCTGCTGTTTTTGCGAATGACCAAAATACCCTTGCCGCCCGAGCCCTTGGCGGGCTTGATGCAAAAACCGCTGTGGCCCTGTGTGAGCGGAGCAATCTGCCCTACATCGTGTTGCCGCCTGATGACACCAATCAGCTCCGGCACATTGACATCGTGCTCCAGGGCCAATTCTTTGGTCTTTAGCTTGTCGTCCACCAACGGAAACAAGTGGCGGGGATTGTAGCGGCCGATGTAGGAAATATTCCGGCTGTTCATCCCCAGGATGCCGCGCTCGGTCAGTTGACCTATGCGGGTACGGGTGCGCCAATAGGTAGCCAGGTTCATGCTATTGCCGTTGCAGCAGGTTTTTGAAGCGCGCCAGCTCAAACAGCCGGTAACCGGTATAGCGTCCCAGCAGCAGAACCAGAGCCATACAGACAAATTGCAGGCCGATAAAATTGAACATGAGATAGCGCACCAGGTGATTGCTCATCAGCATGTAGGCAATGATGGCCACCAGCAACGAACCACCTCCCTGCTTCACCACCTGCTTTGGCCCTTCTTCTTCCCACAGAATGGACATGCGCTCGATGGTCCAGGAGAGAATGATCATGGGGAAAAAGGTGATCTTCAAACCCTCTGTCAGCCCCAGCCAATAAGCGAGCACGGTGAATACCGCAATAATAATGATGACCGAAATGATCACTGCGGATATCCGCGCCGCCAGCAGCAAATTGTGCTGTGACAGGTACGCGCGAATCATCAAGCCGACACCGATGATCAGAAAAAAACCGATCAACCCGGTGACCAGACTGGTCTGTATGAAGGCGATGGCAATCAGCACCGGCATGAAGGTGCCCGATGTGCGCAGGCCCACCAATACCCGGAAGATAACCACCAGCAACACCCCAACCGGCACCAGCAGAATGCCTTTGAACAGGGTTTGCTCCTCCAGCGGCAGACTGTGAATGGACAGGTCCAGCAGATTGCTCTGCCCAAGGTCCTTGCGCTGCAGAAGCTGCGTGGCGGATACCTCCTGCCGGATAATTGAGAAAGTGACCTGGGAGTTCTGCCCGCCCAGCAAATCCAGCAAAGGCCCGGAATATTGCTCCCACAAAAGTTGATTGGGCGCCTGCCCCTGGCTGCCGGTGCCCGGGTTGAAAAGTGCGTAGCGCTCGCCGTCGAATACCTGCAGGTAGTTCACCAGCGGCTGTCTTCTTCGGCCATCTTCCAGGAACAGCGTCTGCACGACGCGGGCAGGAATTCCGGCGCGCTGGAGGATCTCAACCAGCCATTGCTCGCGCGGTTTGGTTTTTTCCAACAGCTGTGAAGACTGCGGATCGCGATTGAACTCACCGACCAGTTCGCGGGTAAGAGTAAAGGCATCCGCCGAGCGCTCCCGCGCACGCTGCAGAATCTGCTCAACAATGGTGGCTTCGGGTTCGGTGTAGTTGACCACCCGAATATCGGGGGGCGTGGCCCGTGTCTCCTCCAACGTTTGCGGCGCGGCCTCCATATCCACCTGGTAATACAGCGTCTGCCGGCCGCTGGCTTCGCGGATGGACCATTCTGCCCGGCGCGCTCTGGAAGATTCGAAAAAGGCCAAACCGTATCCCGGGCTGGCGGTGTATTCACTTATTCGCCGGAAGCCGGGCTGGCTCTCGGGAATGGCCAGAGACAGCTTGACCGCCCGCTCGGCAGCATCAAACTCTACCTTGGCTTCAATTGACCAGAGCTCCCTGTTGCTTTCAGGGAGCCAGGGCACATCATAGGCGACGTGGCGGTACCAGCTGAGACCAATGCCGGTGAGCAGCAGCAAACCAACAAGAAAATACAATGAAAATGAACGCGACTGCATGAGGATTGATTCAACGAGGTGAAGTGGAGGGCTGGATAAACTTGCGGCTGCTATCCACCAGCGCGATATCGCGCAGGAATGCGCGGCCCAGACTGGCCACGGGATGTACGCCGGCATTGTGCACCAGTACAAACTGTACGTCTTCAACCAGGGGGCCAATCTTGGTGGTCAGACGCACCACTGGCCGGGATTCCAGGCGCCCATCCGATCCCGTCCGCAACCGTACCCGACGCAGCAGCGGGGCCTCCAGCTGCAGGGTTTCGGCCGCTGAGGCGTCCTCCGCCGGCAGCTCCACCGTAAAGCTCACCCAGTCGCGACCGTCGCGCTCAAAGGGCTGGCTGTCGGTGACATTCATAATGGAAAACTGACGGCCTGCGTCGACATCGACCTGTAAATCCCGTTTGAACAGGTCAATCCATACCCACTCGGTGCGCCCCAGCAACAACTTGCCGTCAACAGCGGTGACGGCCCCCGACTGTTGTTCCGTCGGCTGAGGTGCCGGCGCCTGGTCCTGATCGGGAGCGGCCTGCACCACAAGCTCTGACCTGGCGCGCTCTGACTCTTCGAGCTGCTCCGCCAAGACCAGGTACTCATCTTCCAAATTACGCAGGTAGATGCCCTGCAATTGCAGCATTTCCGCCTGTTGCGCCAGCAGTGCCATCACATCGGCATGGGCGGCTTGCAGCGATTCAACCTGATTTTGACTTGCGCAGCCGGCTGTTAGCGCAGCGGCGAGAATCAGCGCGACCTTAAACCGTGGCATATTCAAAATGGCGTTTCCAGTTGCTCCTGTGATTGACCGTCAATTACCGCCCGAAGGGACAGCACAATCGGCGGCGCGGCAGTATAAAATGGCAGGGCAATGCAAAGCCATTATATTTGGCAACCCGAGGACACTATGCCCCAAATCAATGCAAAACCCATCGCGGCGGTCATCTTCGACCACGACGGCACGCTCGTCAATTCCGAACCGGTACATCTAGACTGCTGGAGGCAAATTTTGTTGCGCTACAACGCAGACGTGAGCAGCAGTGAATACGCTGTGCACCTGTCCGGCATCCCCAGCATTGAATCCGCGCGCTGGCTGGTCCGTACCCGCCAGTTGCCCATCCACGCAGAAGACCTGTATCGGCAAAAGCACGAGAATCTCCTCGCGTTCCTGCAGCACAGCGCATTTCCGCTTATGCCCGGCGCCACCTCGCTGCTGACTCTGCTGCAGCAAGCCCGCATGACCACCGCCCTGGCCTCAGGAGCCAAACGCATAGAGGTGCACCGCTCGGTAAGCTTCCATAACCTGCATTCCCATTTCCCCACCATTGTCACCAGCGACGATACCCAGAGCAACAAACCCGCACCGGATATCTACCTGCAGGCGGCGGAACGCCTGGGACTGGCGCCGGAGGACTGCCTGGCCATTGAAGACAGCGACAGCGGCGAACTTTCGGCACGTGCAGCGGGCATGCGCTGCCTGCGACTTAGAACGCCGTCACAACTCCCCGACGACCACAGCCGCATCTGGGTGCAGGACCTGCCGGCCGTGGCGGAATGGCTGGCGCCTTACCTGCCTCAAGTGGCCAGCGGCTAGGGCTGCACCGGCGGCCAAACCGCCCTTGCCCAACCTCTGCCTTCGGTTCAGCCCTGTTACATAAGCCAGGCCCCTGTGCGGTGCAGGCTTTAAGCTTGCGTTCAGCTAGCCCCGTCTACAGTACCCGTTGCTTGTGTCAAAAAGCCGGCAGCCACCTACCGGCAGCACAATCTATACTTGAATTGGCAGAGCAGACTTCCGCAGTGCAATGCTCTACTGAACTTTTACCCGGCTGCGGAGTTTTAACATTGTTGGCGGCAAAATCGCCCATAGGGGGATAGCACAGCATGAATACGCACAGGTATGCCGGGCCCGCCACTTGCACGACCGGCAGCGACGCACAGCCTCCACACTATGGCTAACTTCAACACCAGGGACCGGCGCCACTTCATCAACGCGCAGGCGAAACGAACGCAAAATATGAATGAAATTCGAGTATGTTTGTCGGTTGGCGCCCTGGTGCTGGCTGCGCTGTCCATGCCTGCCATGGCGCAGCCGCCTCCCCATGCGGCAATGCTGCTGGCCCAGGCAGACGCAGGCAAGTCGCGTGCAGCCGAGGCCGCCGTCAGAGCCTTTGGCGGCAAAGTCTTGAGCGTAGACAAGGAATCCAGCAACGGGCGGGTTGTGTACCGGGTAAAACTGCTGCAGGACGGCGGCCGGATCAGGATCGTGACCATTGACGGCAATACAGGCAAAGCGGTTTAACCGCAAAAAGGAGGCAGCCGTGCGCTTGCTTGTGGTAGAAGATGAAACAGCCATCCGCAATCAACTGCGGGAGTTTCTGTCGCAACAGGGATTTGCCGTTGATGAAGCGGCTGATGGACGAGAGGGGCTCTATTTTGCCGAAGAGTATGACTACGACTTGGCCATTGTGGATATCGGTCTGCCCCTGCTGAACGGCATAGAGTTGATTCGCAAGGCCCGCGCTGCCGGCAAACAGTACCCCGTACTGATCCTGACCGCCCGCGGCAATTGGCAGGACAAGGTAGAGGGACTGGAAGCCGGCGCCGATGACTACCTGGTAAAACCTTTCCACAATGAAGAATTGCGCGCGCGCGTAAACGCTCTGATCCGCCGCGCCTCCGGACACGCCTCCCCGAAGCTGGAGTTTGGCCCGGTGATCATCGACACGGCCGCAAAACAGGTGAGCCTGCGCGGCGCACCGGTTGAGTTGACCAGCTATGAATACAACACGCTGGAGTACCTGGCAATGCACTCCGGTGAAGCCATCTCCAAGACCGTATTGACCGAACACCTGTACCAGCAGGATTTTGAACGCGACAGCAATGTCATAGAGGTTTTCATCGGCCGTCTGCGTAAAAAGCTGGACCCGGACGGCAGCTTGCAGCTTATTACCACCCTGCGTGGCCGCGGCTACCGTTTTGATCCCAACTTTGGTGACAACGGTCAATAAGTGCGACAATGCCCTGACCCACCCGGGCGCCCCGCCCAGGGCGGCCTTTGCCTGACAACTCACGGCGGCCGGGGCGGGCTTTACGGGTCGCATTCATGCGGCCAAGCACACTGACACTCTCCCATCGAGCAGCCCCCGCAAAAGTATGAAGCGGGGCACCGGGCACTATCACTCAGCGCCCACTCCGCTGCGGGACTCAACCTGAATTCGGGCTATTTTGAGACTGATTCCACACCCCACATCCCTGACCACCCGCCTGTTCCTGGCGTCGGCGGTTTTGCTGCCGATATTGCTTGGTTTCAGCGGCACCATGCTGCACCACGCCTATCAGCGCAGCCTGCAGTCCGCAGAGCGGGATGCATTGCGCGGGCAGATTTATCTGCTGCTCGGCGCAACAGAGCCCACCGAGCAAGGTATCGAGATACCCGCCAATCTGCCGGAGGCCCGCTATAGCTCAATCAATTCAGGGCTGATCGGTTGGGTAGTTCATCCCGACAACGAAGTGCTCTGGCGCTCGCGCTCGGGGGACCTGGTGCCGCCTGAAGATATGCCCGACGTAACCGCCGCCTTCAAGCCGGGTCACGAACGCTTCTTCGAGTTTGAAATTGCCGACGACACCTACTACGCCATCATCTACGACACCGTATGGGATACCGACAGCCAGGAGCGCAAGTTTCGCTTTATGGTCATGCAGAGCCGCCAGCCGATGTACAACGAGCTGGCGGCCTTTCGCAAGCGCCTATGGCGCTGGCTGGGCAATCTGGCGGTGCTGCTGATTATTGTGCAAACCACCGTCGCCCGCTGGGGTCTGGCGCCGCTGCGCAAGCTGGCCGCCGACCTGGAAAAAGTAGAGACCGGGGCGCAGGAACAATTGATGGGCCGTTATCCTGCGGATATCCAGCCGGTAACAGATAACCTCAATCGGGTCTTGAAAAGTGAGCGCGCCCAGCGTGAGCGCTATCGCAATACCCTCTCTGATCTGGCACACAGCCTGAAAACGCCGCTGGCGGTCATTCGCGGTCAACTGGAAAACCTGGATGACCTGCCACCTCCGGTACTGAAACGCTCGGTGGACGAGCAGGTGCAACGCATGTCCACCATTGTGGATCACCAGTTGCGCCGTGCCAGCGCCCAGGTCACCCAGGCCACCTACAATGCCATACCCGTCAGCCCCGTCATCGAGCGCCTGGCCGGAGCCATGCAAAAGGTTTATCGCAGCAAGGGCATAGACTGCAAACTGCAACTGCAGGAAGGCCTGAGCTTCCACGGCGATGAAGCCGACTTCATGGAACTGGCCGGCAACCTGATTGACAACGCGTTCAAATACAGCCGTCAGCAGGTGCGGATCTCCACCCAGGACCAGGCGGGCGACCTACACTTGCTGATAGAAGACGATGGCGCTGGCGTGGCGCCCGACATGAAAAACACCATACTGACACGCGGGGCCAGAGCCGATACAGCAACCCCCGGACACGGCATTGGGCTGGCGGTGGCGGTGGACATACTGAGCAGCTACGGCGGCAGCCTGGATATTGGCCGCTCCGAACTTGGCGGCGCGGCCTTCAACCTGGTAATGCCAAACAGAAAACTATGATCAAAGCAATTGACCAACTTCTGCGCACTCGCGCCTTTCAGTGGCTGCGAGTACTGCAGTTCATTCTTGCGCTGGGTATTTTCAGCTTTGCCGCACTCATGCCCAACACCTACGTACCGGGGCAGCATTCGGACACCTCATTGCACTTTCTGGGCAATCTGCTGTTGTTTCTCTCCGCTGCAGTAGCCTGCTACGGGCGCATTAGAATGACCACGTTGCTGGTTCTGCTGCTGCCCTACTCCATCGCCATAGAACTGGCCCAAGGGCTGACCCCCAGCCGACAGGTGGACCCCAAGGATATGCTCATCAACGTTATCGGATTGCTATTGGGGTGCACCCTTGTTTACCTGGTAGAACGGGCCTGGCGCAGACTGAATCCACAGGGGGATTTGAGATAGGCGTGTCACGAATGGTGGTTTGATCGAAGAGCAGGATAGCCGGGCTGTAATTCCGACAAAGCGCAATTCGGTGAAGGGCAATGGCGACCTTGACCGGGGCCTGTACCGGTTCCGACACTTGGTTGAGAATGCTTTTGCACGGCTCAAGCAGTACCGAGCCATTGCCACTCGATTCGATAAACTGAAATCATGAAAGCATGGTGGCCATGGCGTGTGGATTTCTATGGCTACCCATGTGAAACGTCAACAGACCCTAGCATCTCTACTATGCGGAGTCCTGCAGGCACAAAAAGGCCCGCACGTGGCCGGCCTTCATCTGCGGATACTGGTCATCCATGGCTGCTGTCGACATCGCTCTTAAAACGCTTTGCTGATTCCGGCCTGCTTGAGCACGTTATTAGCGGTATGGCGAGACTTTATTTTGCTGTCAACCGGGAAGTTAAGCCCAGTGATGGGGCTGCACCAAATATCGTGATCGCCCTTGCCGCGGCGGACAAACGTGCAGCCGTGTTTCTTAAGTATAACTATAAGGTCTGGGGTAAACGACGGCGGCATCTACGCGGTCGCACCGCCAATAAAGTCGCAATGAGACAGCAATGAAATGGGCACCTCAAGGTGCTCCTTTCCATCGAGTCCTGAATTAAGGGATAGCAACTCCGGCACCATGCATTTTAGCTTGGCCACAAGTTCATCCATTGAGTCCGCCTCGGTAGCCAGGCCCGGCACGTCATCGCTAGTAGCAACCCATACTTCTGCCTCTTCGTCCCAGTCGGCATGTACAGTCACTCTTTTCATGTCAACTTCTCCCATGAATGGCCGCCGTATGCGGCAAAATCTAACGAATGTCATCCGCCTGTGTATAAGCCTGTGGATATCTTCAGGTGGCGACATATGCGCTTCTTATCTCACATCTCAGGAGTACGCTCAAGAACTATAGTTCAGATTTTGCGGCGCCTGCGACAATGTCGACGAGAGTGCACGCCATTCTCCTAAAGGGTTGAACATTTAAGTCCGTGCTCTGTGGATAACTAGGCGTTAGACCCTAAAGAGAGGTAGGAGGCCGATATGTCTCTGGTGATTGGGCCGGTGCCGAAGTAGGTAATCTCCCCCCCTTGGCCCATAAGCCGCCTTTGCTGGCTGTCCGTGTCGGTTGGGCGGGGCAAGGTCACAGTGCCGATTTGGGCGGCTGCCTGGAAAGGCGAGATCAGCCCCACATCGTGTGAGACTATCGCTCCGTGCGCTGCCGATGATTCGGCGGCAAGCTTGAAAAGCCTATTGGTGGAATTGCACTATTTGGGGCTA
>CAYNST010000031.1:0-13618 GCA_964399955.1 uncultured Cellvibrionaceae bacterium
GCAGATGCAATCCAATTGCCATAAATATCGGGAGAACCACTATGATGACCAACGAGCAAAAAGCCGAGATCTGGGAAAAAATCCGCCCGATCAAGGTGACGATGATGACCACTCAAGACGGCGAAGTCCTCAGGTCTCGCCCCATGCACCTGGTTCAAAAATCATTCGACGGAAAACTGTGGCTGTTCAACGACGAGCATTCACACAAAACCGTTGAAGTGCAGACTCACTCGCAGGTGAATTTGAGCTTTGCCGATATCAGCAGCCAGTGCTACGTCTCTTTGTCGGGTGCGGCCAGAGTGGTTGAAGACCAGGCCAAGATCAATGAGCTTTGGAATCCGATGCTGGACGTCTGGTTCCCAAACGGTAAGGATTCACCCGAGGTGACACTGCTGGAGATTGACATAGATCACGCGGAGTACTGGGACACCACCGTTGGCAAGATGCGCCAGGTGTATGAGATGGCCAAAGCCAAAATCTCCAGCGAGCGGCCCAATATGGGCGAGCACCAGCGGTTTTCATGATGATTGGCGGCGATCGTGCCAGGCTTGTGCAAAGGGCAGAAGCGTCTGCCCTGCTGTGACTGAACGAGGTGAAGCTTGACTATCTGGGTTGACGCAGATGCCTGCCCCGGCGTTATCAAGGAGATTTTGGTGCGCGCCGCCGAGCGCACAAGGACGGCAACCGTGTTTATTGCCAATCGCAACACCAGCCTGCCCAATTCCCGTTATCTCAAATCCGTAACCGTGTCCGCCGGTTTCGACGTCGCCGACAACGAAATCGTGCGCCGCGCCGAGGCGGGCGACATTGTCATTACCAGTGACATCCCGTTGGCAGCAGAGGTTATCGCCAAGGGCGCGCAAGTGATCAGCCACCGCGGTGAGCTTTACACCAAAGACAGTATCCGAGCCCGCTTGAGCATGCGCGATTTTATGGAATCCCTGCGCAGCAGCGGGGTACAAACCGGTGGCCCACCAGCTCTGGAACTGCGGGATCGCAAGTCCTTTGCCGATTGTTTGGACAAACTTCTGGCGCAGAACTGACTTGCGTTTTTACTGCACTCTTACTGCGCCAAGGCTTGCAGAAGCGCCTGTCGTTGCTCGTCCGTCATGTTGGTGAGATTGCCCAGTGGCATATAGCCGCTGGAAACCGCTGCAGCTATGCGCGCCGCGTTGGCTTCGACCTGGGCTGCGGTTTCAATAATCAAGCCGGCGGGTGCGGCGCTAAAACCGGCAAGTGTTGGTTGATGTGCATGGCAGTTGACACAGTGCGCCTGCACCAGCGGCATGACGGCCTGAATGCGGTTGTGCCTTTGCTCGGTGCCATGCTGCTGTTGCTGTGTTTTTTGGGTGGACACCTGCTGCCAGGCCATGGCCGCCATCAAGGCTGCAATAACGCCTGCACAAACCAGCAGTATATGCGGCCTGAGCAAACCCCGGTTGCGCAGGTTGAAAAAGTGGCGGGCGTAGGCGGCCGTAGCCAAAATGACAATCAGCAGCAGGTCGTTGTACGGGTGCCCGTATAAAAAGCCGTAGTGATTGCTGATCATGGTGAACAGCACGGGCAGGGTGAGGTAATTGTTGTGCACCGACCGCAGCTTGGCGCATGCCATGGGCCCGCCGTCCGGTGTCTCGCCGCGTTGGAGTGCATCCAGAAACCGCCTTTGAGCCGGGATGATGCCCCAAAAGACGTTGGCGGCCATCACCGTGGCCAACATAGCGCCCAGATGCAGGTAGGCGGCGCGATCACTGAACAGCCGCACACTGACGACACAAGCCAAGCCAATGAATGCCACCAGCAGCACAAGAAAAACCTGCGGGTGGCGTCTGGCAAGCAGACGCAGGCAAAGCTCGTAAAACAGCAGTCCGCACGCCAGAAACATCAAGCTGCCGGCAATGGCCGCCGGCACAGAGGTCAGCCACTTGTCTGCGCTCAACAGATATAATTGGGCCTGCCAGTAATAGACCACTGCCAGCAGGAGCGCCCCACTGATCCAGGTGGCGTAGGCCTCCCACTTAAACCAGTGCAGTGTCTGTGGCAAGCTTGCCGGCGCCAAACCGTACTTGCCCACCTCATAAATGCCGCCGCCGTGAACCGCCCACAGCTCTCCTGACAAGCCACGGTCGCGTTTCTCTTGCGGTGGCTCCTGCAAACTGCTGTCCAGCCACACAAAATAGAAGGAGGCGCCCACCCAGGCAATTCCGGCAATCACATGCAACCAACGCAGGATCAGGCTCAGCCAGTCGATCAGCAGCGTCTCCATCATGCCCCTCCAGCCAACTCTGATTGGTTGTAATGCAGATGGCCCATGAGGTAGGTGCGTTCAATCAAGCGTTCGTCGCCCAAGGTCATATAAACAAACAGCTCTTCTTCGATGGTGCGGGCACCTTCAAGCCGCTCGGCAATGAAGCGGTGGCGAGCGGGGTTTATTACAATGAAATCTGCCTCCTTACCCACTTCCAGATTACCAATGAAGGAGTCCAGCTTTAACGCACGCGCAGCCCCCAGGCTGCACAGGTAGAAGGCTTCCAGGGGGCCAAGTGGCGCCCCCTGCAGCTGACAGACCTTGTAGGCATCGCCCATGGTAGTGAAGGGCGAGAGGCCGGTGCCGGCACCGACGTCACTGGCAAGTGCCACGGGTATGCCGTGCGCGGCTATCTTCTGATAGTCAAACAGCCCGCTGCCCAGAAACAGGTTTGAAGATGGGCAAAAGCCGATGGCGCTGCCGCGCAGGGCAATGCGCTCGACTTCGCTGTCGCTCAGGTGAAGACAGTGGGCGAACAGGCTCTTGGCGTGGTGCAGACCAAAGCGTTCATACACATCCAGATAGTCCCGGGCAGCGGGGAAGAGCTGCTGTGTCCAGTCCAGTTCGTCGCGGTTTTCGCTGAGGTGGGTTTGCAGCCAGAGGTCGGGGTACTGCTGCAACAATTGCCCGGCGGTATGCAACTGGGTTGGGGTTGAAGTGCCGGCAAAGCGGGGGGTGATCACATAGCCCAGGCGCTGATGGCCGTGCCAACGCTGGATCAGATCCAGGCTGTCGGCCAGAGCCGATTCAGCCGTGTCCAGCAGCCCTGCGGGGGCGTTGCGGTCCATCCAAACCTTGCCCGCCAGCAGACGCATGTTGCGCCCTGCGGCAGACTGAAACAGGTGCTCGGCGCTGTGCTTGAACGCGGTGGTAAAGACCATGGCCGACGTAACGCCATGGGCCAGCAGCCATTGAATGAAGCGCTCGCTTTGCTGCTGCGAGTGGTCCGGTTCACCGAACTTCAGCTCTGCGGGAAAGGTATAGGTCTCCAGCCAGTCCAGCAACTGTTTGCCAAAAGAACCCACTACATTCAACTGCGGTGCATGCACGTGGGCGTCGATGAAACCCGCCATGATCAATTGGCCCGGCAACTTCTCGCAGGCATCCAGCGGGTAACCGGCGGCGCGATACTGCTCCGCCGTGCCCACGAAGGCCACCCGGCCGCGGTCAATGTGCAGCACGCCGTCGGCGAAGTATTCAAAGCTGTCTTCCACTGACACGCCTGGCCGGTCACAGAAGTGTGCAATGCGGCTGCGCAGGGCATGATTGTGCATCTCAACTGCCCCTGTAGGTAGAGTAACCAAACGCATTCAACAGCAGGGGCACGTGGTAATGGCGCTGCAGATCATGCACCTTGAAGGCAATGTCGATATCGCCGTAAAAGCTTTGCTGCCCTGCGGCCGCAAGCCAGGCGTCGGCTTTGAATTGCAGGCGCCACAGCCCCTCCTGCAGCGTCCACTCGTTTCCCCAGTGCCCAATGCGGCCGTCGGCATCGGTCAGGCTGCTGGTCAAGGGAGTGGTTTGACCCGGCCGGTAAAGCGCCACCTCAAGACCGCAGGCAGGCAGGCCGTTGTGCAAGTACAGGACATGGGTGGTGATGGCCGCTTTCATTGGTCAGGCTCCAGCATACGGGTCAGACGCAACTGGGTGATCTTCAGTTGCTCGGCGGCGGCATTGGCCATTTCCTGCACGCGGCTATTGCCAAGACGGGCCTGCAACAGTTGCAGCATCTGCAGGGCGGATTTACCGCTGGCGCAGACAATGAACATGAAACCGAACTTCTGCTCATAGGTCTGGTTCAGGTCGTGAAGCTGCTGCAGTGTCTGCAGGGGCGCATCGCCCACCTGGCCTTGCTCAACCTGGGTGTGACTCTCGTATTTCCGTTGCAGCGCCTGCATGTCGCCAATTCTGGCATGGCCGGAAAAAGCCTCCAGCCGGTCGGCGTCGTCCAGCAAGCGCCAGTGGAACTCGGCTTGGCGCGCCAGAGACTGCAGGTCGGCGAAGGGGCGGGCCTGCGTCATGGCGGCGGCCCAGCGGTGGCTGGCACAGCAGTCCAGGAAAGCGGTCAATGCCTGCTGGGCGGGTAGTTGGTTGAGCTGTAGCAATTGCATAACTCGGTGTGGTTTCTCGAATCCAGTTGCGGTAACCCCGGCCAGAGCCGGGAAGAGCGTTGTATGCAGTTACGTTCGTCCCTTTGCGGCGGGTTGCGGGCGGTTTTGGCGGCTTAACCCGGGAGCTGACCGGCCGGGGCGCCTGGCAATCCTGCAGCATCAACTGTCCTCCCTGAGCAGGTTTTGCGGCATGTCCTGCCACCGCACGCCCCGGGTTTCGAGCGTTTGGCCAGTGTGGCTGCGTTGAATGATTTGCGCCGCAATGGACACCGCCACTTCCATCGGACGCTTGCCGGGCACCGCAGGCAGGCCCACCGGGCAATGCACCGCAGCAATGGCCGCCTCGCTGAAAGACGCCGTGCGCAAGCGTTTGGCAAAACGCAGGGCTTTGGTTTTGGAGCCAATCAACCCTATGAAGCCGCAGTCCTTGCGGTCCAGCAATGCTTCTATCAATTGGTAATCCAAAGCGTGATCGTGAGTGAGCACCAGCGCGTAGTCGCCAGGAGACAGCCTGGCCACATGATCTGTGAGGCGGGGCTGGCAGACCTTGTGGATATTTCCCGGCAACTGCGTTGGAAACTGCTCTGCACGACTGTCTACCCACTGCACCCGCACCGCCAGACCGGCCAGAATAGTGACCAAAGCCTGCGCCACATGGCCGGCGCCGAACAAATGAATCTGCAGTGACTTGACCGCCTGACACTCCAGCAGCACGGTAACACTGCCACCGCAACACTGACGACTTTTGCTGGACAGCGGGAAATGCTCCACCCGCTGACAGGAAACCCCGGCGGCCAGCAGCTCGCGGGCGTGCGCCTGTACCTGGTACTCCAGTTGGCCGCCGCCCAGGCTGTCGTAAGTGCGGTCGGCGGTCACCAGCATCTTGCTGCCACTGCCGCGCGGGGTGGAGCCCTGGGTATGCAGCACGGTGGCCAGCACCCAGGGCTGGCCGCTCTGCTGACATTCAGCCAGTGCCTGATACCAGGGCAGTTGGATCACGATGCCAGGCCCGGTTGTTGGCCACTCTGAAAAGCCTGTGCCGCTTGCAGGCATAAAAAGACCTGTTCTGCGGTGGCCGGGGCGGCAAGCGGCGGGCTGTAGCGGTAATCGGTCAGGCTGGCGCAGGCGTCCCGCAGCGCGCACCAGGCAGAGATGGCCAGCATAAACGGCGGTTCACCCACTGCTTTGGAGCGGTAGACCGTGGCCTCCGGGTTGGGGGACTGGTAGAGCGCCACATGGAAGCGGTCGGGCACATCGGCGGCGGTGGGGATTTTGTAGTTGGCCGGACTGTTGGAGAGCAGGCGGCCGCGATCGTCCCAAACCAGTTCTTCAGTGGTGAGCCAGCCCAGGCCCTGCACAAAGCCGCCCTCGATCTGGCCAATGTCTATGGCGGGGTTCAGTGACTCGCCCACATCGTGCAGTATGTCCACCTGGGTAAGCCGGTATTCGCCCGTTAAGGTATCCACCAGCACCTCCGATACCGAGGCGCCATTGGCAAAATAAAAAAACGGCCGGCCCTGACCCTGATCCCGGTTGTATTCAATTTTGGGTGTGCGGTAAAAACCACTGGCAGAGAGCGACACCCGGTGCAGATAGGCCAGTTGAATAAATTCTTCAAACGCCACCGACTCCTTGCCCAGCCACAGGCGGTCCCGCTCCAACTGCACCTTGGCGCGCGCCACACCAAAATGCGTTGCGGCAAAATCCAGCAGGTTCTGTTTTAACTTGCCCACCGCGTCCAGTGCGGCCAGACCGTTCAGATCCGTGCCGGATGAGGCGGCCGTGGGGGAGGTGTTGGGTACCTTGTCGGTGCGGGCGGCGCTGACCATGACCCGCTTGAGATCCACCCCCAGGCCCCGGGCTACGATTTGCGCCACCTTGGTGTAAAGCCCCTGGCCCATCTCCGTGCCGCCATGGTTCAGATGAATACTGCCGTCGGTGTAGATATGCACCAGTGCGCCGGCCTGGTTCAGGTGCTTGGCGGTGAAGGAAATACCAAACTTGACCGGCGTCAGTGCCAGCCCTTTTTTGAGCCACTGGTTGCTGCGATTGAACGCGGTAATCGCCTGCCGCCGCTCACGGTAACGGGAACTTGCCTCCAGTTGCTCGACCAAGGCTGGCAACAGATGCTGTTCAATGCGCTGCCCATAATGGGTGGTATCCTGTCCGGGCCGATAAAGGTTCAACTTGCGCACATCCAATGGGTCCTTGCCCACTCGGCGGGCAATGTCGTCCATGATCATCTCGGTGCCCAGCATGCCCTGCGGGCCGCCAAAGCCGCGAAAGGCGGTGGCGGACACCACATTGGTGCGCAGGCGGTAGCCGGTGATTTCGCAGGCGGGCAGGTGATAACTGTTGTCGGCGTGCAACATGGCCCGGTCGACGATGGCGTCGGAGAGGTCAGCGCTGCAACCGCACACCCCGGCCAGCTGCATCTGCGCCGCCAGCAGTCGGCCCTCCGTATCAAAGCCAACGCGATAGCGATTCCAGAAGGCGTGCCGCTTGCCGGTTTGTTGCATGTCATCGCGCCGTGGCATGCGGTACTTGACCGGTCGGCGGGTGCGTGCTGCTATCACCGCCGCCATACACGCCAGCGCCGCAGCTTGGGATTCCTTGCCGCCAAAACCACCCCCCATGCGCCGCACCTCGACCTGCACCCGGTTCAGGGGCAGCGCCAACACGCTGGCTACCAGCTTTTGCACCTCGCTTGGATGTTGTGAGGAGGAATAGACATGCATGCCGCCGTCTTCGTTGGGCACGGCCAGGGCCACTTGACCCTCCAGGTAAAAATGCTCCTGCCCGCGAATGTGTAATTCGGCCTGCAGTTGAAGTGCTGCGCCCGCCAGCGCAGTCTGAAGCTCGCCGCGTTGAATTCGATGGGTAGGGCGCACGAATGCCTCTTCGGCCAATGCATCCTCAGCCTGCAGCAGAGGCCGCAAAGGTTCATACAGCACCGTGGCCAGTCGGACCGCAGCGCTTGCCGCCTGCAGGCTGGTCGCGGCTACTGCAAACAAGGGCTGCCCGTAATACACAACTTCGCCGCGCGCCAACAGCAGGTCGCCATCAAACACCGCAGCCACATCCGGATTGCCGGGGATGTCGTCCACGGTGATGACATCCACCACCCCAGGCGCCTTGCGTACCTCGCTCACATCCACGCTCAGCAGACGCGCGCGCGCGTACTGTGACTGACCGGTGGCAAGGTGCAATTGATTGGGCCACTCGGGAATGTCATCAACATACTGTGCCCGGCCTGTAACATGTTTTACGGCCGACTCGTGCGCAATGGCTTCGGGAGGTGAGGTGGGTTGCAGTCCCGGTGACGGCACGGATTGGCGGGACGGCAACTTACGCACAGTGCGTCACTCCCTGGCCCAGATCGGGCACCTCCAGGCCCTGTGCCTGCATCATGGCTTTGCGCAGCAAGTTTTCTGCCATGGCGCTGCGGTAGTTTGCGCTGGCACGAACATCCGACAGCGGCGTCAAACAGGAAGAAACGGCGGAGGTTGCAGTGCGCAAGGCGTGTTCATCGTCCAGTTGCGCGCCCTGCAGGGCGCGCTCGGCCTCATGAGCGCGAACCGGTGTGGCGGCCATGCCGCCATAGGCAATCAGCGCCCGCTCAATCCGGTTGCCACTGCACACCAGTCTTAGAGCCAGCATTACGCTGGAGATGTCATCCTCGAAGCGTTTGCTCAGTTTATAGAAGCAATGAAGGTCCCGCAGGTGTGCCGCCGGAAAATGTGCGGCAACAATGTACTCGTCTTTAGCCAGGACGTTTTGCCGATAGCCCCGGTAGAACTCTGCCACCGGGACCCGCCGATGCACACCGGCAGGGGACCCCAGCTCGACCATTGCCTCCATGCACAGCAGAATAGGGGGCAAATCGGCGATTGGCGAGGCCGTACCCAAATTGCCGCCCAGCGTTCCCCGGTTGCGGATCTGCGGGGAACCTACGCGTTTCAGAAAGCGGGCAAGCTGCGGGAATTCACCGCTTAGGCGCTGCTCCATTTGGGTGAACGTCACCGCAGCGCCAATGCTGAGCATCTCACCCAATATCCCGCAAACGTGCATTTCAGACACCTGTGACAGGTCGATCAACTCGGGCAGGCGCTCGCCGGCCTGGGTCACCTGCAGCATCAGGTCTGTTCCACCGGCAATCATTCGGGCCGCAGGGTGGGACGACAGCGCTTGGTTCAACTCCGCAAGCGTGCGGGGGACAAGATAGTTACCCTGAGATGCCGGCGACGCAAGGCTTGACAGCTCCTTTTTGACTTTCTCACTGCAAAGCTCGGGAGCGGGTTTGGCGAGCATGGCCACGCCGGCATCCACAATCGGCCGGTAGCCGGTGCAGCGGCAAAGATTGCCGGCAATGGCTTCCTTTACATTTTCCCGTTGGCACTTTGATGTGGCCGAGCCGCTCTCCAGCAGTGCGGCCAGCGACATCACCATGCCGGGGGTGCAGAAGCCGCATTGGGAGCCGTGCGCTTCCAGCAGTGCTTGCTGGGCCGGGTGCAGTTGCTCGTCTTGCACAAGATATTCTACCGTGACCAGGTGTTTACCATCGGCAATGGCAAGCGGAGCGATGCAGGCATTGACACTTTGATAAACAACGTCTTCGTCCTGTAAGTGCCCCAACAGCACCGTGCAGGCGCCACAATCTCCGGAGCTGCAACCTTCTTTGGTGCCGGTAAGCTGTTTATGATCGCGCAAATAGCGGAGAATGGTGAGGTCCGCCGGCAGGCCGGATTCGCTGACCGTTGTGCTGTTGACAACACTGCGCAAGGCAAGGCCCTCAATTATGCCGGCAGCCAGGCTGCCCAGTACGAATGATCACAGCTTCATGAAGCGCAAAGCCGAGTAAACAGCAACAACTGGGGCAACAGCATCGTGCGCCGCCCATTCACTGTTTCAGGTTAAGCCTCCCGCAGCATTTTTTCAATATTAACCCTTGGACTGAATGACTTTGTTATTTAATGCAATTGCCACTGCTGTGTTAACACTTTGCACCCTTTTGCCGCTACTGCGAACGGAGGTGTGGTGGATACGGCAGTTCGACTTTCCGCGGCTACAACTGAGCCTTCTCCTGTTGGGAATGGTTGGCTGGAATACTATAGCACTGGATTACTCCGGGTGGACCGCCTGGCTACTGCTGGCGGCCTCAGTCAGCTGCTTTCTATATCAGGTTTGGTGGATAGTAAAATACACGCCTTTGTACCCTGTTGAAGTCAAAACTACTGAATCCGCCGACCCCAGCCGCCGTTTGCGGCTGCTGACGGCCAACGTGTTGATGACCAATCGCCGCGCCGACCAGTTGCTGGCGCTGGTGCGCCAGTGCGACCCGGACGTACTGGTAACCCTGGAAAGTGACCGCTGGTGGCAGGAGCGGTTAGATGTGCTTGAGGCGGATTACCCATACACATTGAAATGCCCGCTTGATAACCTCTATGGCATGCATGTTTATTCTCGACTCAAGTTGACCCATACCGAGATCACGTTTTTGGTGGAGGACGACAAGCCGTCCATGCATGCGTCCGTGACCTTGTTGTCCGGCGATCAGGTGAGGCTGCATTTTCTGCACCCGGCGCCCCCCAGCCCCACCGAAAACGATACCTCATCCGAGAGGGACGCAGAAATTCTGACGGTTGGTCGCAGTCTGGCGGACACCGAAGAGCCGGCCATAGTCGCGGGAGACCTGAACGACGTTGCCTGGTCGGAAACCACCCGAACCTTCCGCAAAATCAGTAGGTTGCTGGATCCGCGCATTGGCAGGGGCATGTTCAATACCTTTCACGCGGATTTCTGGTTTTTGCGCTGGCCTCTGGATCACCTATTCCACAGTCGCCACTTCACGCTGACACAGATGCGTAAATTGCCGAGTTTTGGCTCAGACCACTTTGCGCTTTTTACCGAACTGAATTTGTCTCCCGGCGCGACCAGTCAACAGTCGGGCCTCGAAGCCGACCCGGAAGCCGTGCAGCGTGCGCAGGAAAAAAGTGAGGAAGAAGGCGTGCGCGAAGAAGATGTACCCCGGCCCTGACGCCCGCCGTTCAGAAACCTGTAAAAAGCACAAATCTGGGTAGAAAAAGTCCTGTTAGTGACTCTCTTGGGTTTTGGGCGCGCGCTGCAATACCCCAGACCTCCCCCTAAAACCCCGGATGTTATTGAGATATTCGTCACTGGCACATTTTTGGCAGAAGACCTTGCAGAGCAGGCGTCAGCTCGACTGACAACTGGCAACTATTTCCCAAAGGGATCGAGGTTTTTATGAGCAAATATAAAGTACAAAAACTGGCCTTGGCCATCGCTCTTACAGGCGGCTCAGCCGTCAGCCTTGCGGCCGAGGAACAGAATACTTCCCTGGGTGACATGGCCGTTCCGCCCAGCGCCACCGCAGAGCAGGCTGGGCAACAGCAGATAAGCCGAGAAAATCTGGGTGCTCAAGAGCCGCGCGCCTTCCGTTCCACCTCTACGGTTTCTGGCCCCTCTGCCGACCAATTGGGTACCACCCATGCAGAAGAGTCGCAAGCGCCCTACGCCCCCAGTGCAGGTGAGGTTGGACCAACCACCGATTTGAGTGACCCGGCAATGGCCGGAGAAACAGGTCGAGCGGCGGCGTCTGCCTCGGCAGGCGGCCCCACCGAGGCAGACATAGATTTGGCACCATCAGACCGCAGCCCTCAGACTTCAGCCGCACAATCCGAGGGGCAGTGGGGTGCTGCGGCCGGTGAGGGCGCAAACCCAGAGTCTCCGGCAACACCCATTTCCGGTTTGGGCGAGACATCCGCTGCGGCCGGAGCCACGGGCACTGGACACAGCACGGAGGCCGCCGGCAGTGACGATGCTGATTCACAAGACGATGAGCGGCCCGTTGCCGGCGGGCAGGGTAGTGGAAATACGCAGGGCTCCCTAGGTGCGGAACGAGCGTCGGGACCCGCTGGCAGGGCTGCTTCAGGTGCAGAGGAAGACCGGGCCGATGGGGGAGAGGCCGAGTCCACCATGACTGAAGCTCGGGGTGCAACAGGAAATATGGACTCTGCCGGCCGGCAGACCGATACCGACGGAGTGTCTTATGAATCCCGGGAAGGAGCGCTTGATGCGCCGGATTTTGGCTACGCTCCCGATGAAGAAGCTCAATCCCAAACAGCGGCAGCCTTGCCCACAGACATGCCGACCCAGAGCCCTGCGAACAGCATGGTCAATGCTTTATATGACACCATCAGTTTTGATGAGGCCACAGCTGAGCTGAGTGCTGAAGCCGAGGAAGCCCTGGATGGGCTGGCTCAGCAGATCAACCCTGAAAACCCAGCCACTTTGACCATTCGCGTAGAGGACTACACCGGAGCCGCTGAGGCAGGTGCCGGGCACGGTACGCTGGCGCAAAAGCGCGGGCAAAACGTCAAGGATTATTTAACTGAGAAAGGGGTGGAAGTTGCTGACTGGACGGTGGACACGCTTGGTGGCAATCCCAGCCCGAGGGCGGATCTGAGCATGGCCATGCAACCTGATCAGCAGCAAATTATCATTACTATTTTGTCCCGCACTTCAGGCCCGCACGCGCCTTCGTGATTCATACCAAACTAGATTCCGGCGGCTGCGGCCGCCATTTTTTTGTCTGCAGAAAATAATGAATATATTATGTAAATATTGTGCGCTACAGCCGATGAGGCACTGGATTGGCAGGCAGGATTAACCCATTCGCAGCGGCAGAAAATTAACCTTGTGCAGAAGTGCCGAAGCCGCTGTTTGAGTTTGTGACGGTGATCAACTAAAACCATGCGCGTAAAAACGTCAATTTATTGACGCGCTTATCACCCAGGCGCCTCCTTCTCTGCCGGCAAAGGTCCTTTCAAGCCCTTAGGCCCGTGCTATTCGTCCAGCACCTGCTATTAGACGATTCCAAATGAGCTGAATCCGCCGAAAAATCTCAGCCGGCCGCCACCTGCGGGAAGCCCTTTGCCGCAGGAGATAAAGCCGACAGGGGCCTGTGGTTGCGCTGCAACTGCTCTGCCCGATAGCGGGCGGGGTTGACAACGTACGCAATGAATTCACCAATGGCAGAGCGCAACACCTGTTTATTGTGCTTGAGCGCCCAGGGGGTTAGCTTGGGCGGCTCGTGGCCAAACTGCTGTAGGCACCGCTCACCAAGCGCATCAAGGTCCAGGCTTCTTAGATCTCTCGTTTCATCACTGCTGAGGTCATCCAGCATGTTTTGAGCAGCCGCATGCCATTGCCGCACGGTTGGCTCATCTTTGAAGCAGGCGTTCTCGACATATTCTAAAAATGCAAAAAAATGCGGTTTTGAATACTTGGCTTTAGACATGGTGTTGCTCCTGAACAAATATGTCTGAACATTGGCGCCTATGCGGCATATCCCGAGCTAAAGCAATAAGTAGTCCAGGTGAATGTGACCCCTCGCGCATCAAGCAATCCAGGCGATTGAGCACGCCTGCGGAAGCAGAACAATCAGTTGCTTTGCAGAGGCCACAAACCAGCCTTGCACAATATGTAAATGTGACAATGAGCCTGTAAATATTGTAAGTAATCTAGCGGTTAAACAACGCCTAATGGTGTTGCCTCGCTTGCTCGGCGGGCTAGAACCCAGTGCTGCGGGAAAACAGTTACTTGGCACGAGACATGCAATCCCTGAATCGTGCAAGTTTAAAACTGCATTTTTAGAAAACTGTTTTCAGACAATAACAACTTGGAGGTAAGGTTATGTTCGGATGGGCACTGACATTTCTGGTAATTGGTCTTCTGGCGGCTGTTTTCGGCTTCACCGGTGTTGCCGGTACAGCAACAAACATCGCTTGGATTCTGTTTGTGGTAGGCATCATTATGGCAATCGTATTTGCCGTTGCCGGCAGACGCTCAAGGATTTGAGCCGTAAAGCAGGACTTATCAAACTAAGTGTTGTTTTGAAAACACCGGCTGAGGCCGGTGTTTTCGCATCTGCAATTCGCGACTGTATTCGCGGCACCTTGAAAAGCTGCCAAGGGTCGCCGGCCTAACTGAGTATGCCGCTGCATCGCGGGCGAGTAGTAGGGCCTTCTGCAGCCTGCCTGTCAAAAAAGGCAACCCAATTGGAAGAAGTTCCGGAAGACATCAAGAGCAGACCTATTTTTGAGTGGCCCCATGGACGAAGCCAGCCCGTTGTGCCTTGCCTGGCCAGTCTCCAAGCCTTCCCCTCCCGCCCTAGGTGTAC
>CAYNST010000031.1:13718-31695 GCA_964399955.1 uncultured Cellvibrionaceae bacterium
GTACGGCTTCGGCCGGTTGTCTCACCTTCCCATTTGACAATCTGCCGCGGCGGGAGCGGCGGGATTGAAGTCCGTGCCGATTGTACCCCTGAATATTGATCTCCGTCATAAGTTTCTGCGGCCGTCCGCTCCGGCAGTCGGATATTCAAATCCTCCCACCCCTCGCGGCTGTAACAAGCCCCAGGGGGTGCAGGCCTGTCACTTTGAAGTCCGGCGGCCCAGCAGCAACCCGTCGCACCGCGCAGACGCAGCAAGGCCAGACCCGCATCAGTAGTTTGTTGAAGTGGGAGCTTGCTAGCAGAATTGAACGACTGTGGACTGCGCATCCCGCGAAATGTGACCTGTCTCACATCTGTTATTCCAGCGTGAAATAGAATGCGCTCAGACTAATAACGACGGGATCGCCTGCTAACTTCAGCGGGTAGAGTCAATCATACGACCAGATGGGCAAAAAACCAGCTCAGAGAAGGGGAAAGATGTGGATTGCAAAATACTGAAATTTGACCCGCACACCCGCGGGGTCCAACCAGGCGGCGCGCTGGGCGTGCTTCGGGCAGCCGTGGGCAAAGCCATGATGCTGGGGATTGCGGCTTCAGTGACCGTCGGCTTAACGGCCTGTGGCGGCAGTGACGACGCTGTGGAAGATCCCAGCAGCCCTCCGGGCTCCAGTTCGTCCGGTGGGGGCACTACCAGCTCCTCATCAGGGCAGGTAATCGTCAATCCGGAGAGCCAGGTAGTCTACGCACTCAACCTGGGTTCCAATAGCGGCCATACCGGCGCCGATGGAGTGAGCTACCAGCCGGATCAGGAAAGCTTCCTGACCACCACCGGCCCCTTGAACGGCACCAGCACAGAAAACCAGCCCATTGCCGGAACGGACAATGACGCACTTTATCAGTCCCAGCGTTACGGCCGCTTTACCTATGAGTTGCCGGTGACCAACGGCGTCTATGAGGTGACCGTCAAGTTGGCCGAGCTCTATTGGGACGACGCCAATCGTCGCCAGATGAGCGTTACCGTCGAAGGTCAGACCATTATGGAGAATGTCGACCTCTACGCCTCTGTACAGAAATTTGCAGCCTACGACATTGTCGCCAGGGACGTTGCCGTCACCGACGGTGCACTGACCGTGCAATTTGACGCCAGCGTAGACGCCGCTTCCGCAGCCGCTATCTTGGTCGTGACCCACGGCAACGGCGGCTTGCCTCCGTCGAACAATGACGGCAGCTCCAGCTCATCTAGTAGCTCAAGCTCTTCGTCGTCCAGCAGCTCCAGTTCGTCCAGTTCGTCCGGTTCGGCTTCCTTGCCAGGCGATGCGGCAAGCGGTTTGAACCTTTACGCCGCCCAGTGTGCCCACTGCCATGGCGAGTTCAATGACGAGGGGCTTTCTGCAGGTCCCTTGGCGCCTTTGAATGTCGTTAACTATTACCGTTTTAGCTCCTTCGAAGTGGTATCGGCGGACATAGCGGACACCATGCCCAAAGGCACCCCGGCTATGTGCGGCTCAGATTGTGCAGATGACATCACTGCCTACTTCTTTTCCATGGCTGAAGCAGTTCTCGCATCCTCCGGGGACCCAGGCTCGTCTAGCAGTTCATCGTCCAGTAGCTCGTCGTCCAGCAGCTCGGGTGGTGGCACCGCTCAGCCATTGAACGGACAAGAGCTATACCGGGAGCACGGCTGCCTCGCCTGCCACGGTAATGATGGTCTGCAGGTGTCGCAGCCTATCCAGTTTGACAATTTCACCTTGAGCACGCTAACCAGCTACATCAACGATTTCATGCCCAAAGCGTTCGACAACGACGATGCCTGGATGAACTGTGTGGATGGTTGTGCACAAGCGGTGGCTGAGTATCTCTGGTCGATCAAGCCCGAGGTCTCCTGCGATGCCGAGCAGGCGCTTCCGCGCCGAATAAGACTGCTGACCAAGTTTGAATACATCAATACCATCAACGACCTGTTTGCGCGCAACGATGGGCAAATGTTGGCGCGCGGGCTTGGAGCTGATACCGAAGTTCGCGGTTTTGACAATAACGCAGCAGCCAATGCTGTGGGTGGAGCACGTATGGATGCGTTCTGGTCTACTGCTGAAGCGGTAGCAGAAGTGGCAGATGTCACACCTTGGCTGAACACCAATAACTGCGGCCAGCAAAACGATCTTGCCAGTTGCTTCGTGCAGAAGTTTGGCCGTGATGCCTTCCGTCGCGATGTGACCGCCGCAGAGCTTACTGACTACGTAGATCTCTTTGAGTCCGGTTCAACGGAAGAAGAAGGGGCTCGAATGGTAGTGCATACCATGCTGGCGTCTCCCAACTTCCTGTACAGAACTGAACTTGGGGATTCCGGGCGACTGACGCAGTATGAGGTGGCCAGTCTGCTCTCCTACACCTTCTGGGGTTCAATGCCCGATGCCGCCTTGTTTCAGGCCGCCGCAGCAAATGAACTGACCACTACGGACCAGTTGAAGCAAGTTGTTGACCGGTTGCTGGCCAGTGACAAGGCGAAGCGCCAGTTTGCGCACTTTGGACGCCAGTGGTTGCACGTAGGCAGCGCTGTAGGACTGCAACGCGACATGAATCTGTTCCCGGATTTCACTACGCCTGTTGCTGAAGCCATGGATCAAGAAGTTGAGCTTTTCCTGCAGGAAGTCCTGCTGGGTGAAGGCTACACCTTAAGCGACTTCTTCCTCGGCGACTTCGTTTTTACCAATGAAGTGCTTGCACGCTTCTACGGCATCAACGGTGTATCCGGCAATCAGATGCAGAAGGTTCAGCTTGCGGCGGGTGAAACGCGAGGCGGCGTCCTGACCTTGGGCGGCATACTTGCGCATAACTCCAAACCGGATCAATCCCATCCAATTCATCGCGGGCTTCTGGTTCGGCGCAATTTGCTGTGCCAGCAGTTTGGTACTCCGCCGCCGGTGGAAGATGTAGAACCGTTTGACCCCAGCAAGCCTACGCGTGAGAGATTTGCAGCCCATACACTGGACGCGGGCTGCGCGTCCTGCCACCAGTACATTGATGAGATTGGTTTTGCCTTCGAAAACTACGATGCCGTTGGCCGGTATCGTGTGACGGAAGGTAATAACCTTATGATCGACGCTTCGGGTGAAATTTCCGGTCTGCAGCGTATGACCGATCCCGACTCCCACAACTTTGATAACGTTCAGGATTTGGCCTACATCTTGGCTACAGACGGTTTGGAGCCGGCGGGTGCGTGTCTGGTTGAGCAGTTCCAGCGCATGATGGATGGTGTGAGAGATCCAGATGGTTGCAATGTATCGGCGACAACCGCTCGCTGGCAGCCGGGCACCAGTTCCATTCGCGACCTGTGGGTAGAAATGGTCGCCTCACAAACCTTTATGCAGCGCCAATAGGAGGCTCGGACATGAGAAGACGTTCTTTACTGAAAGCTATCGCCGCAGGCTCCATGACGGCGGCAACGCCGCTGGCCTGTCTGCTGGCGCGCAACGCGATGGCGCAAAACGGGAATTCCCCTGTACGCACCATCTTTTTATTCCACCCCAACGGCTGTGTGCCAGACCTGTTCTTTCCTCGGGCCGGCAGCAGTGCATTGCCGGCCATGTCGGCGCCACTGGGCAGCGTTTACGATAACCTGGTCTTCCTGGACGGCATTGGCTACGCCGGTGGGGCCAACACTCACGAGGGCGGTTCCTATAAATGCCTTACCGGCCGCAAGGAGTTTTCCGACCGCGACTCTTCCATTGATGTGTTGATGGGTAAAGAAGACTTTGCCAATGGCGTTGTTAGCGTCCCGTCCATCCAGATGGGTGTGGCAACCCATTGGGGGAATGACGATAACAAGCGTGTCAGTCACGACGGCGGCACATCCCTGGATGCCAACTGTGATCCACGCATACTGTACCCGCGCCTATTTACCACCGGTGGTGGCGGCTCCACAGACGGCGGCAGCGGCACGCCCTATGCCAAGATGTTGTCTGTGGCCAAAGAAGATCTAAAGCGGTTGGAAAACGCGTTAGGCAGTGTAGAGCGCGAGCGCATGCAGCAGCATACCGATGCACTGGCCGTGCTTGAGGCGCGATTTGGCAGTGCGGGTGGCGGCGACAGTGGCGCGATGGACGCGGTGTGTGGCGTACCCTCATCCGTCGAAGCCGGAATCGACGGGTTTGGGCCGGTTACCAGTGACGACACAAAAGCGGAAATGTCTCGCACCGGGATCCTCAACGATGTATCCGAAATTCAGCAGCGGTTGGCGGTTGCCGCACTGTCTTGCGGACTGACTCGGACCATGGCGTTCAGCTACGGTGTGTCGGTCAGTCCGGTGGTGGTGCCGGGTACCTCCACCAATGACCACGATCTGTCTCACCAGGATGGGGCCGCACATACCACCTCCAAGGTTTGGTGGATGGGTGAAATAGCCAAGTTCATTCAGATGCTGGACGCCACGCCGGATGGAAACGGGTCCTTGCTGGACAACACCATCGTTGTTACCGTCTCCGACCTGGGACACGGTAATTACCATGACCATTATCGGGTTCCCATGTTTTTGGCCAGTGGCAAGAGTAACAACATGGGTTTGGTAACGGGCCGCTCACTGGATTTCCGCCCCTTTGGAACATCCAAGCAGATCGGTGATGGAGCCATGCACCCTACCATCAACCATACCGATGTGCTGGACACCATCCGTCAGGTGGCAGGCTACACAAGCTTTGAAATGCCTAATAAAGAAGGCGATATCATGGCGGCCTGGCGCGGCGGCGATGCCCCTCGCTAAGCGCAGAGTGGTTTAAACGCAAAACCCCGGAGCCGCAAGCTCCGGGGTTTTTTTTGGCCGGCATTTGCGGGAAATGCCATAAGCGTTTGGACGCGGGAGCGCGAGTTGTGACGCGAAATCTGCTACTCTTGACGCCTTGATGAACCGGCCGAACCTTAATGATGTTTGATCTCGACTTTCCTTACGCTCATGGCGGCCCGCTCTCCAGCGCCCGTTTCCGTACCACCCCAGAGGATTTCATTGTAGATGAGCAACTGGGTTTTGAGCCGGAGGCTGCCGGTGAGCATGTCTACCTGCACATCCGCAAGCGGGGCACCAACACGGAGTGGCTGGCAGCACAGATAGCGCGCTTTGCCGGGGCCTCCCCTCGTGACGTTGGCTACTGCGGTCTGAAGGATCGGCACGCGGTAACCAGCCAATGGTTCAGTGTGTACCTGCCCAAGACTCCAGAACCCGACTGGGATGGGCTGACCGGGGCGGTAGACGAAGGCGTTGAATTGTTGAATGTCAGCCGCGGCGTCCGCAAGTTGCGGCGAGGGCAACACGCCTGCAACCGCTTTCGCATCCTTGTGCGGCAAGTGCAGGGTGATCAACCGGCATTGGAGCAGCGTTTACAAGTCATACAGCATCAGGGCGTGCCAAATTATTACGGCGAGCAGCGCTTTGGTCATCAGGGGCAGAACCTGGCGCTGGCTCAGTCGTGGCTGGTGGATGGTCGACCCATTCGCGCGCGAGCTCAAAAAAGCCGCGCCATGTCATCCGCCCGCTCGTATCTGTTCAACCGGGTACTGGCCGAGAGGGTGAATGCCCGCGTATGGAATCAGACAGTGCCGGGTGATGTGCTGTCGGATGCGGGGCTGCCCACCGCCCCTTTGTGGGGCCGGGGCAGATCGCAGGCCCAGGATGCGGCAGCCCAGTTGGAAACCAACGCCCTAAAGGGTATGAGCGGCTGGATGAACGGATTGGAGCACTGCGGCCTCAAGCAAGAGCGTCGTGCGCTGGTTTTGAAACCTGCCAACATGAGCTGGCGTGGGGCAGACGACTGGCTGGAGT
Source organism: uncultured Cellvibrionaceae bacterium (assembly GCA_964399955.1). GTDB lineage: Bacteria > Pseudomonadota > Gammaproteobacteria > Pseudomonadales > Cellvibrionaceae > CAYNST01. Next base: position 19,527 of record CAYNST010000031.1, read on the forward strand.
TGGCCTTTGATCTGCCGCCAGGGCAGTTTGCCACGGCGCTACTGCGCGAATTGTTTGTCCTGGAAAATGCCAGCCAGCCCGATGGGCCCCGGGATCCCGGTGACCCTATGCTATAGTTTTGCGTTTGAATGCTTGGTTTGAGAACGTGAACACACATCGATTGAACTTTGAAGGCGTTGGTATGACGTCTAAGCGGACGCGGGATCGTTTGGTGGCCCGGTTGCAAGAGCAGGGCATCCAGCATCCGCAGGTTCTAAGCGCAATTGCCCGAACGCCCCGGCACTGGTTTTTGGATGAGGCGCTGGCGCACCGGGCCTATGAAGACAGCGCCCTGCCGATAGGCTATGGGCAAACGCTTTCCCAGCCGTACATTGTCGCTCGTATGACCGAGTTGATACTGAGCGCAAAAGTGCCGCCCGGACGGGTTCTGGAGGTGGGCACGGGGTCTGGCTACCAAAGCGCAATTCTGGCCCAGCTTGTTGATGAGGTCTGGAGCGTCGAGCGCATCAAGCCGCTGCAGGACAAGGCGCGTGCCCGGCTGCAAAAGCTGCGCATCCGCAACGTTTATCACCGCTACGGCGATGGCCGTCTGGGTTGGCCCACTCACGCACCCTACGATGCAATTCTCGCCGCCGCAGCACCCACCTCCGTACCTGAAGAATTGCTAAAACAGCTAGCCCCATACGGCATTCTGGTCATTCCTATTGGTGAAGAGGATCAACACCTGATGCAGATAACCCGCGTAGGCGACAGCGATCAGTTTGATTACAGACAGATCGAGTCGGTAAGATTCGTGCCACTTTTGCCTGGAACCACACACCAATGAAATATCAAGAAAGAACGCTTAAGCAGTACCTGGTCGTCACGCTCAAAGGGATGGCGATGGGAGCAGCGGATGTTGTGCCGGGTGTGTCCGGAGGCACCATAGCGTTTATTACCGGCATCTATACAGAGTTCTTGCATTCCCTTCGGCAAATCAATCCCGCTGCGCTATGGGTGCTGAAAAAAGACGGGCTGGCGGCGGCATGGCGCCACATCAACGGCAGTTTTTTGCTGGCGCTGTTCCTGGGCATTCTCATCAGTCTCAAAACGTTTGCACAAATCATCACCACTGCGCTGGAGCACTACCCAATATTGGTGTGGTCATTATTTTTTGGTCTGATATCGGCGTCCATACTCTATTTTGCTCGTCAGCAAAAGGGATGGAATTGGACGCACTGGCTTGCGTGCTTGCTGGGGGCATTATTTGTCTATGCTATCTCTGTGGCTACACCGGCGCAGCTGCCTGCTACACCGCTGTTGATGTTTGTGGGCGGATTCATTGCCATCTGTGCCATGATTCTTCCGGGCGTATCCGGCAGTTTTTTATTGCTGCTTATGGGGCTGTACCCGGCATTTTTGAGCGCCATAACAAATTTGGATCTAGTCGCACTGGCCAGTTTTGGAGGGGGCTGTATCTGCGGTTTGTTGCTGTTTTCGCGCTTTTTGTCCTGGTTGCTGGAGCACTTCTATACGGTCACATTCGCAGCCCTGATAGGGTTTCTCATAGGCTCGCTCAATGTTACCTGGCCCTGGAAACAAACGCTGGAAACCCGGATTGACCGCCACGGGGAGGTTGTTCCAGTTGTGCAGGAGAACGTTTTGCCCTTCCAGTACGAGCTTTTGACCGGTGCTGACGCCATGACTTTGGGCGCCGGGCTGTTTTTCCTGCTGGGGTCATCTCTGGTACTAATTACTGAGTATGTGTCGGTAAAATTTACAGAATCTCATGAGCATGCTAATGCTTAGGTGGTATAAAAATAAGGCGGAACTTCGGATTTTGGCCAAAAACGAACTGATTTTTAGCTAATCTCATATATCAATTCATAATATAAAAAATGGGTTATTTGCTGTATGGTTATAAAAAGCCGTCCGCAACCAGCCAGGTTAGCCCAAAAGTGACCGTGGGCAGCGGGGCTAAAGGCATAGCTTTGCTTCCCGAGCTGATCATAATAATGATCGTCTTGGGCTTGCTATCGGGCTGTGCTCAGCAAGGCTCACGAGCACCTGTTGAAGAGGCGAGAGCAATCCCCAGTTATCGCCTGCAGACCCATTATGTCGCCCCGGGAGAAACCCTTTACAGCATCGCCTGGCGCTACGATCTCGACTATAAAAAGCTGGCTAATATCAACGGATTAGGTAGCTCTTATGGTATCCGACCCGGCCAGGAGCTGGCGCTTTACAAAGCGCCGCAAGGGCCTGCACCCTCACCGCCTATCAAACCTTCCGCCGCTAACAAACCGTCGCCTGCCAGCCCTGTCAAACCACCCACTCCCGCACCCAAAGCAGCGCCGCCTGCTGCAAAAAAGAGATCACCTGCGCCGTCGCCGGCGCCACCAGTCCGTACGGTTTCTAATGCTGTTGCATGGCAATGGCCGCTCAAAGGAGTTTTGATAAGCGGCTTTCAAGCCAACGGCGGATTAAATCGGGGTATTGATATTAGAGGAGAATTAAGAGAATCTGTCTTGGCAGCAGCAAGTGGGGAAGTCGTTTATTCCGGGAGTGGGTTGCGCGGTTACGGTAACTTGCTCATTGTCAAACACAATGAGCAGTACCTCAGCGCTTACGCTCACAATCGGGTGTTGCTTGTAGCGGAAGGTGATCGGGTCAAAGCGGGGCAGAAGATAGCTGAGGTGGGTTCGACGGGAACCAATACGCCAAAGCTGCACTTTGAAATCCGCCGGGACGGCCAGCCGGTTGACCCTTTGCGCTACCTGCCAAAGCTTTAGTTGCCAAAGCCTTGGCAGAACACTCAACTCTTTCGGGGCACGGCCGACACAGTTATAACCCCGAGCGGCAAATGAGTAGGTTTTTTTGGGGCGATCTCGACTTTAGGGGTTTGATCAGCCCGCCGGTAACCGCACCATCGTCACGTTCTTGCAGTCGCGCCTGATCTGGCGCGCAGAAGAGCTAAAAACAATAATCCTAGTGGCCCGAGGAACATCCCATGGCAGCTCAATCCGTTGATACAGATAAACTCAAACTTACTGATGGGCGTTCCGCAGTACTTGCGGATATGGACATGGATGACGATGTCGCGGATCTGGGCGACAGCGATGACGTATTGGCGCAGGAGCTTTTGGCTTCTGCCGAAGAAGATACCTACCAGAAGAACCTGGATGCCACTCAACTTTACCTCAACGAGATCGGGTTTTCGCCATTGCTCAGCGCCGAAGAAGAAGTGTTTTTTGCGCGCAAGGCACTGAAAGGCGACGAAGCCGCACGCAAGCGCATGATTGAAAGCAACCTGCGGCTGGTGGTGAAGATTTCTCGGCGCTACGTCAATCGAGGCCTGGCGCTGCTGGATCTTATCGAAGAAGGCAATCTGGGCTTGATTCGCGCGGTGGAGAAGTTTGACCCAGAGCGCGGCTTCCGTTTTTCTACCTATGCCACCTGGTGGATTCGCCAGACTATTGAGCGCGCCATAATGAACCAGACGCGTACCATTCGTCTGCCTATTCATGTGGTGAAAGAGCTGAACGTTTACCTGCGGGCCGCGCGCGAGCTATCACAAAAGCTTGATCACGAGCCGTCTGCAGAAGAGATTGCCACCCTGCTGGAAAAGCCGGTAGCGGATGTGGAGCGCATGCTCGCCCTGAATGAGCGGGTGACCTCTATGGATACCCCCGTAGGACCAACGTCCGACAAGACCCTGGTGGATACCGTCGCCGATCTACAAGTTTCCGATCCGGTCGATATTCTGCAGGATCGCGATCTTTGCACCAGTCTTGACAGTTGGTTGGACGAGCTGAGCGAGAAGCAGCGTGAGGTGGTTGCGCGCCGGTTCGGCCTGCGGGGTCATGAATCCAGCACATTGGAAGAAGTGGGGCGAGAGATAGGCCTCACGCGCGAGCGCGTGCGCCAGATTCAGGTGGAAGCGCTGCGCCGCTTGCGAGATATCCTTGAAAAACAAGGGTTGAACGCACACGCGTTGTTCGGTGGCCTGTAGATAGGCGACAACCCTAACGGCAACAAAAAGGCCTGACCACTTTGAGCGGTCAGGCCTTTTCGTTGTGGGCAGTAAATACTGAAGTGCTTAAGCTTGACTCGTGACGGCTCAGGTTGAGCCACAATTTGTGCGGGTTTGCGTGCGGCATTGACATTGCTTACCGCGCCGATGGGCAAATTCACACGCAATCCGGGTAGCCACAATACAGTTTTGCCCGGGTGGCGAATGATCAGCGGGCCAAATGCTTCAGTTTACCCGGAACACCGTCCCACTCCTCTGCATCGGGCAGAGCGTCTTTTTTCTCTGTGATGTTCGGCCAGACTTCCGCCAATTCGGCGTTCAGCTCCAGGAAGGCTTCCTGCCCGTCGGGTAGTTCATCCTCGGAGAAGATAGCGTCGACCGGGCATTCAGGTTCACACAGGGCGCAGTCGATACATTCATCAGGGTGTATGACCAGAAAATTTGGACCCTCGTAAAAACAATCCACCGGGCAAACTTCTACACAATCAGTGTGTTTGCATTTTATACAGTTCTCGCCCACTACAAACGTCATATCTACTACCCTCTAGTGTATGTGTGTCAATCGGCGCGTCCATACCCAGTATATTAGCAGGACTTAGGCGTTAATGAACCCCGCAGGTGCCGATTGGCACGGTGCGGGTAATGCGGGCCTAGGCGGGCTGTCGGGCTCTCAGTAATTCTTTCAGCTCGTATAGTGCCTGCAAGGCCGCTTTGGGTGTCATGTCGTCCAGTGGCAGCGCGTCTATACGGCGCTCCACCTCCGAAGGTTCGGGTGCTGTGAACAGATCTGCCTGGTTGGCTGCGGGCTGGCTCCTGACGCTTGAGCTGGATTGCCCTGGGCTTTGCTCTGGCCCCGTATCCTGTTGCTCCAGACGCTGCAGTTGAAGTTTGGCATTGGCAAGCACATCGCCCGGGATGCCGGCCAGTTTGGCCACTTGCAAGCCGTAGCTCTTGCTGGCCGGCCCCGGTTGAATTTTGTGCAGGAAAACAATGTGATCCTGGTGTTCGCTTGCCGCCAGGTGGACATTGGCCATGGTTGGCAGGGTGTCGGGCAGGTGGGTGATCTCAAAGTAATGCGTTGCAAACAGCGTGAAGGCCCCCACTCGTGTTGCAAGATGCTCTGCGCAGGCCCAAGCCAGGGCAAGGCCGTCGTAGGTGCTGGTTCCCCGGCCCACTTCGTCCATCAGCACCAAGCTGCTACTGCTGGCATTGTGCAGGATATTGGCCGTCTCCGTCATTTCCACCATAAAGGTGGACCGCCCGCCGGCGAGATCGTCGGACGAGCCGATGCGGGTGAAGATTTTGTCCACCAGTCCCAGCTGGCAGCGCTCTGCCGGCACGTAGCTACCAATCTGAGCCATCAGCACTATGATGGCCGTCTGCCTCATGTAGGTGGACTTTCCACCCATGTTGGGGCCGGTGATAACCAGCATGCGTGTGCTGTCATCCAATTGCAGGTTGTTGGGTTCGAAGGGGGCGTCCAGCACTTGTTCAACCACCGGGTGGCGGCCGGCCTGTATCTCTATGCGCCCTTCGGTAACCAGCTCCGGGCGGCAGAAATTCAGCTGATCTGCGCGTTCGGCCAGGCTGCACAGCACATCCAGCTCACCGATGGCGCCAGCGCTGCTCTGCAGGGCTTCCAGGTCCTGATTGATGCGCTCCAGCAAGTCATCGTAAAGGGCTTTTTCGCGCGCCAGCGCGCGGCTTTTGGCCGACAGCGCCTTGTCTTCAAATACCTTGAGCTCGGGCGTTATGAAGCGCTCGGCATTTTTCAGGGTTTGCCGGCGCTGGTAATCGGCAGGTGCCTGTTCGGCCTGGCCACGGCTGATCTCGATAAAATAGCCGTGCACCCGGTTATAACCGACCTTCAAGGTGGAAATGCCCGTTCGGTTGCGTTCTCTCTGTTCAAGCTCCAGCAGGTAATCGCCGGCATTGGTGCTGATACCGCGCAGTTCGTCCAATTCGGCGTCAAACCCGGCTGCGATTACACCGCCTTCGCGCAGCACAACCGGCGGGTTGTCGATGATGGCCTTTTCCAGGATCTCCACCAGTTGCGGAAATTCCGCAATGGCGGTCGCCAGCTGGCCGGCATAGGGGGCGTCAACCCGGTGCAGTTCGCTTTGCAGATGAGGCAATTGCGCAAGGGAGGCGCCCAACCGGGACAGGTCGCGCGGCCGCGCGGAGCGCAGCGCAACCCGCCCAAGTATGCGCTCCAGGTCGCCAATCTGTTTCAATACCTTGCGGGCACCTTCAAAACTGTAATTTGCCATTAGTGCGCCTATGGTGCTTTGCCTGCGTTCCAGGCAATGCAAGTCGCGCAGCGGCCGGTGCAGCCAGCGACGCAACAGCCGCCCGCCCATGGCTGTGGCGGTGGTATTGAGCACCCAATACAGGGTGTTTTCCTCGCCGCCAGAGAGGTTTTCGTCCAGCTCCAGATTGCGCCGAGTGGCGCTGTCCATGCTGACCGTCTGATCCAGATGTTCCACCTGCGGGGGGCGCAGGTGATTCAGGCGAGACTTTTGCGTTTCCTTCGCGTAGTTGTAGAGCGCTCCGGCCGCCGCAATGCCGGCTTTCAGGCCGTTGCAGCCGAACGGCACCAGATCCTGTGTGCCAAAATGGGCGCACAGACTGCGCGCCGCAGCTTCGCAATCAAATTCCCAATCCGGTTGACGTCGCAGCCCCTTCATCTGCGACAGCCGCTCCAGGGTCAGCAGTTGGGGTACCAGCAATTCGGCCGGGCGCAGTCGCTCCAACTCGCCAAACAGGGCCTGTTCGCCAATCACTTCCAGCAGCGCCAGACGGCCGCTGCCCATATCCAGGCTGGCCACCCCAAACACATCGCCCACCAGGGCAACGGCCACCAGCAGGTTGTCTTTGCCCGCATCCAGCAGTGCCTCGTCGCTGACGGTTCCGGGTGTAACTATGCGAACCACCTGTCTTTCCACCGGGCCCTTGGATGTGGCGGGATCGCCAATCTGCTCGCAAATGGCCACCGAGATGCCCTTGCGGACCAGCTTTGCCAAATAGCCCTCGGCCGCATGGTGGGGAACGCCCGCCATGGGAATGGGAACACCCGCCGACTTGCCCCGTGCAGTGAGTGTCACATCAAGCACCCGGGCAGCAAGCTTTGCGTCGTCAAAGAAGAGCTCGTAGAAGTCCCCCATGCGGTAAAACACCATTTGTTCGGGGTGCTGAGCCTTGATGCGCAGGTACTGCTGCATCATTGGGGTGTGTTGATCCAGGTTGGCGGGTGTTGCGGACATAGGCTTGGGTCGGTGTGCTGTTCAGGAAGGCGGCTATTGTAACAGATGCAAGGGGGCCTCTTGTTTTAGTCGGACGCTTGCCTTAAGTTGACATCATGAACCAAACCGTCGCACAGCTTTCTTCCATTTTGGGCCGCAAATTGGCTGAGCAGGGCCTGACCGTGACCGCCGCTGAGTCCTGCACCGGTGGCGGCATAGCGGCGGCACTGACCAGCGTGCCAGGCTCATCGGAATGGTTTGGTTACGGCTTTGTAACCTACAGCAATGCAGCCAAGCAGGCGCTGCTGGGCGTTGACGCCATGACACTGCAGGCGTGCGGGGCGGTAAGCCGCGAAGTTGTCCTGGCAATGGCTGCGGGGGCAAGGCAAGTTGCCGGCGCGGATCTGTCCGTTGCGGTGAGCGGCGTAGCGGGGCCGGGAGGGGGCAGCGCTGATAAACCAGTCGGCTCTGTCTGGATTGCCTGGGAGGACTCCCGCGCAGCCTGTGCGCGGTCTTTCCTGTTTACGGGCGATCGCGCGGCGGTCAGGGAGCAAAGCGTGGTTGCTGCGCTTCAGGGGCTTGCCGACCGGGTTTAGCTGGCTATTCAGTAAGTACTGTATGTACAGCCAAATGGTGTTTGCATATACAGGCTTTCTTGTTTAAAATATGGGCGTCTCTCAGGCAATGACAGTCGCATCGGGAGCTTCAATACAGTTCTTCGCTGTCAGCAATGTGCCATGCTTTTTGGGTGCCACGGTTGTTTGGGTTTGGTTTTCAGGTTCAGCGGGTCTACAAGGGGTGAATTTAATGGATGCAAACAAAGAAAAAGCTCTAAACGCGGCACTTTCCCAGATTGAGCGCCAATTTGGCAAGGGCACAGTGATGCGCATGGGCGACAAGGAGCGAGTCAGTATTCCCTGTATTTCCACCGGGTCCCTGGGGTTGGATGTGGCCCTGGGCACAGGCGGTCTGCCGCGCGGGCGCATAGTGGAGATATTTGGCCCGGAGTCGTCCGGTAAAACCACTCTTACGCTGCAGGTTATAGCAGAAGCACAGCGCGCTGGGGGCACCTGTGCGTTTGTAGACGCCGAGCACGCGCTGGACCCTATCTATGCTGAAAAGCTGGGTGTTAACGTTAGTGACCTCATTATTTCCCAGCCAGATACCGGCGAGCAGGCCCTGGAGGTGTCCGATATGCTGGTGCGCTCCGGCGCAATTGACGTGCTGGTAGTGGACTCGGTGGCGGCGCTTACGCCCAAGGCAGAAATCGAAGGCGATATGGGCGATCACCACGTGGGGTTGCAGGCTCGGCTTATGTCGCAGGCTTTGCGCAAAATTACCGGCAACATCAAAACCGCCAACTGCCTGGTTATTTTCATCAACCAGATCCGTATGAAAATTGGGGTAATGTTCGGCAACCCGGAAACCACCACCGGTGGCAATGCCCTCAAGTTTTATGCGTCTGTGCGCCTGGATATTCGCCGTATCGGTTCCGTCAAAGAAGGCGAAGAAGTGGTGGGCTCGGAAACCCGCGTCAAGGTGGTCAAAAACAAGGTGGCGCCGCCGTTCAAACAGGCAGAATTCCAAATACTGTACGGGCAGGGCATCAATCGTCTGGGGGAAATCCTTGATTTTGGAGTAAAGCAGGGGCTGATTGACAAGGCCGGTGCCTGGTACAGCTATAAGGGTAACAAGATAGGCCAGGGCAAGCAGAACGCCATGCAGTTCCTGCGGGAGAATCAAGAGACTGCGCAGTTTCTGGAAGCTAAAATCAAAGAGGAGCTGCTGGCCGTTAAAGCTGACAAAGCTGCACCTGCCAAGCAGCAAGAGTCAACCCAGGAAGAAGACGCAGTTTAAAGCTGCGCTTGGGCTGCGCGCCTGACCAAGCTTTTTCAAGGTTGTAGCACTATGCCGGTTGAAGAGGACGAGTTTGCACAGCTGTACAACTATGCCGTGCGTCTGTTGGCCAGAAGGGAATATGCGCGCAAGGAGCTGCAGGCAAAGCTTGTTGGCAAAGGTATTGCCAATGCAGACACAGCGCAGCAGGTGCTGGACAAGCTTGTGCAGCAAAATTATCAAAACGATGCCCGCTTCGCCCAGGCATTTGTCAGGTATAAATCTGCCCGAGGATTTGGTCCGGAGCGCATTGTCCGAGACTTGACCGAGCGTGGTGTTGCAGCTGATACCATAGCCCAGGCTTTTGACCTGGCCGCCGAAGCCCCCCTTGACTGGCAACGCACAATAGAAACAGTATGGCAGAAGAAGTTCAACCAGCCGGCTGCAAGCTATCAGGAAAAGGCCAAACAGATGCGCTTCCTCCTGTATCGCGGCTTTAGCCACGAGCAAATCCACAGCTTGTTTGCACGGCTGGACAGCCTCCCCAGATAACCCCGCATGGGTTGCGCAATCCGCGCAAGGCCTGCCCGCGTACCAGTGAGGTGCGGCCTCCTCAAAATTGGCAGCACGGTTGTTCGTCTTCTCAGAACCGTCATGGAGGGTAGATTCATTCATGTCTCACGCCGATTGCACTCGGGTTGTACTGATTCGCCATGCGCAAAGCCAATGGAATCTGGAGAACCGCTTTTCCGGTTGGGCAGACCCGGAGCTCACTGAAGTTGGCTTGCTGGAGGCGGAGGCCGCCGGGCGCCTGCTGGATGACCGCGGTTTCTGTTTTGATAACGCCTACTGCTCGCGCCTCAAGCGGTCTCTGATTACCCTGGAGCGCATCTTTAAAGTGATGGGACACAAACCGGTGCCGGTAGAGGCGGACTGGCGCTTGAACGAGCGCCACTACGGCGCGCTACAGGGCCGTTTCAAAACGCCCGAAGACCACAACACTACCCCAGAGCAGATTTGGCGCTGGCGCCGCAGTTATCTGGACAAGGCCGCACCCCTCGCGCTGGAGGACCCTCGCCATCCCACCCAGAATCCGCTCTACAGCGATGTGGATCCCGCGCGCCTGCCCGCAGTAGAGAACCTGCAGGAAACCCGGGCACGGGTAACCGAGTTCTGGCGCGAGCGGGTGGTGCCGGATATTACCGCCGGCAAGCGTGTATTCATCAGTTCCCACGGCAACACCCTGCGCGCCCTGTTGATGGAGTTGGCGGCGATGAGTGTGGAGCAGGTGGAGTCTTTTGAGATACCTACGGGTATCCCCATCGTTGTACAATTGGGCAGCGATGGCACGTTTGAAGATTGGGCCTACCTCAAACCTGAATAATCCCGCACATCTGCAGGCCCAACCCTCGCCGGCCATGGTTACAATTCACTCGCTAGACTTTGCCGACGTCTGCAGGCAGGCGTCGCTCGGATAAGGTAAGGTTATGACTCTCAGGCTTCTGCGGCTGGTTATCAGTTTTTTGATCCTGGTCAGCCATAGCGGCTGGGCAGACTCGGACGAGCAGCCCGTGACGCAACAGACCGATGCTGAACAGCAGTCTGAGGGCACAGCCGTCACCCAATCGCCCGCAGTGGATCAGCAAAAAGCCGCCCCAGCAGCCGAACCGGAGCCAAAAGAAAGCTGCAAACACCAGCGAATGTTTGTTTTTAGCTGGCAGTTCAGCGATGGCTGCGATATGCAGCCGCGAGGAGGAACCACCCAGGGCACCCCGGTAACCCTTGATTCGGAACCGCACGCCGGTTGGGCCAAGCTGAATCAACCGGGGCTCAGCAAGCGGGAGCGGGACCGTCAAGCCATTCTTGCCATGGCCGGATCCTACCGCGTAAGTTTTGACTTCATAGAAACCATGGGGTTTGAGCCAGACTTCAAGCCCGATGCGCCCTATCAATCCTGGGCGACGGAGCAGGTTTACGTGCTGGCGGATGAACCGGAATTCATCAGTCTTCAGCATATCATCGTCATGTTCTTTATGAATGATGGCAAAGTGATTGGCCCCCTGGTGACCAAGCACTGGCGCCAGGACTGGCAGTATGAGAAAACCCACAACCTGGTCTATCAGGGCAATGAAACGTGGCAAACAATACCGCTCCACGAGAACGAGGTGCCGGGCAGCTGGTCACAGGCCGTGTATCAGGTAGACGACTCGCCCCGCTACGAGTCTTACGGATATTGGCAGCATGAAGCCAACTTTTCCCGCTGGCGCAGCCAGCTTACCTGGCGCCCACTGCCCCGGCGCGAATTCAGTGTCCGCAGTGACTATCAGGTCTTGGAGGGCTACAACAGTCACACAATTGTGCCGGACGGCTGGGTGCACGAAGAAGAAAACTACAAACTGCGTATCGACAACACCGGCCAGCCCATGCAAAACGCACCTTACCTGGCAAAAGAGCTGGGTTTAAACCGATATCAAGCAATTGTGGGGCACGATTTCTCTGCTGGAGACCAATATTGGCAGGCAACCAAAGACTATTGGGCTATGGTTCGCGCCAAGTGGCAGCAGGTGATAGACCGTCACGGACGCATTCATATAAAAACATCGGTGGATAACACTATGCTTTTTTATGCACTGTTCCAGTTTGCCGACGAGCTGCAGCAGGGTAAAAGAAAGCTGGATTCTGCCGCAAAGTATCTGGACCAAATTTTCAACGACTATGTCAGGTTGAAGCAAGAGGAAGCCCCCTCTGCGGAGCGCCCGCCATGCCCGTCTACTGCGGGTGGCTGACCACCCAGGCTTAAGCGCTTTTTGCCAGTTGATGCGGGCCTTTCGCCCGCCCCGTGCAGTTGGCTGTGCTTTCCACGAGTCCACTTCAACCCGCTTCAGTTAACCGCTTCAGGTGCACAATCAGCGCCTTCGTTGGCGAATCTCCCGGCCTGCAGCTAAGCTTGCTTGATGATTATGCACAGCAAGGGTAGAACAATGAATTTTTTAACACGAAGCGTGCACATCCGTGCGTTTTCATTGGTCTTCGCCCTGTTGCTCGTTGGCTGTAAGTCTGCCCCGCGTGACTCGGTGACGGC
>CAYNST010000032.1:0-31088 GCA_964399955.1 uncultured Cellvibrionaceae bacterium
CCTCACGCTCAGGCTCGCAGCCAAGGATGACACGCTGATGACCAGGCTAAAAAATGTCCTTAGTGGGCCGCTGCCTGGCCTGGCTCCCCAGACAAGAAGATTTTTTACCCCCAGTATATTTTCTGCAAAAAAGGCATATACTCACTGCAGGTGTTCCACTCAGGTTACCCCCACTCTTATGCGTATGCGTCAACCGCGCTTCAGGCACCGACAAGTCAAACCCCGCTACGGATACAACAACCCGTCCGGGGTAGCGCGCGCCGCAGATAGCTTCGCCAAGCCCACGTCGTCTCCAGCGTCCTTCTCCGCCACAGCTCGCTACGTCTGGCTGTGTCTGTTGCTGGCGGCGGTGCAGTTTTCCGGTTTGCACGGCGGCCCCGGCTCTGCCGCCAGCCTCAAACCTGCCAGTTCCAATGCCGAAGTTACGGTAGGCGAAAGCGGCAAAATTCAACGCGAACAGGGTCAACATCAGCAGCACGACTGCGATGACGGCCTGACGCCGCTGGCGAATGGCTGGCCGACCATTTTGGTCATTGCAAGCGCCGCAGGGCATGAAACCTCAGCAGACCTAGATGCCGGGTCTTACCATCTGCCGCTGATCCGCGCTCCCCCCTACTCGCTCCTCTCCTGAATTAATCATTTTTGCAAAATTCAATCGCGCATCAACCGGCTCGGGCCACGCACGCCTGTGCCTTTTGCGCAACGAGGACGTTGTAATGAAAAAACTCAACTTTCAAGACCTTGGCGACACCCACCAGGTCATGTGGCCTTCCGACCCGGATTGCGTCGACCTCAACCTGCCCGCCCTGCGAGTCTTCAAGGATTTCATGCTGCACAAACCCTATGTGGTCAATGTCAATGCCAAGGCGGTCGACGTAGAGGCGGCCATGCTGCGGGAGCACGTTGCCTTGAAGCTGGTGGTGGACGAGGCAGAGACTTTTTTGGGGGTGATAGCGCTGGAGGATCTGAGCAGTGAAGAGATCATGAAAAAAGTGGCGGACGGGTTTGATCGCCATGAATTGCGGGTAGCGGACTTCATGAAACCGCGACGAGCCCTGCTCTCGCTGGATTATGCCGAACTGCAACGGGCAAGCCTGGGGGATGTGATTGTTTCTCTGCAAGCAGAGGGACAACAGCATTGCCTGGTAATAGATCGCAATCAGCAGAGTGTTCGCGGGGTGATATCCGCCAGCGAGGTGGCAAGACGGGTGAAGCTGCCTTTAACCGTGCAGCGGCAGTCATCCTTTGTCGATATATTTCACGCCGTTCGCGCCGTCCATCACTAGTGCAACAGGCACAGGGATGTGCCTGCGCCGGCATACGCCCAAGCCGTCAGAAGAACAACCAGGTGATTCCGGCCACCACCCCCGCCAGCGCCACCAATGACCCCAGCAGAACTACCAGCCCGTCCTGAGCGCTCAGCCCTACAGCCAGCAGTGCAATGGCGGACGCGGGTATGTAGCTAAGCCAGGGGATGACCTCCAGCGGCGGCATGGTCAGCGCCAGCAGAATGCAAATTACCCCCACCACCTTGGCGGCGAAGGGAGTGACAAACACTTGCAGCCGCGGCTTGAGCAGTTTGTCTATCTTGCGGGTGGCCGGCTTGATTTTGTCGCGAGCCTTGTTGAACTTTGTTTTGCTGAAGCCTTTGTCCCGCAATCGGGCCGGTATCCAGGGCTGTTGGCGCCCGGCCACCATTTGCGAGGCGAAGGTAATCACGAACAGGGCAACCATTGTGGGAATGCCCGGAATACCCCCAGTGGGCATTAGCTCTATCAATGCTGCGGCCAGTATCAATGGGCCAAAGCCTCGACTGCCGATGGACTCCATCATGGCGCCCAGGGTTACTTTGTCACCCTCCGCTTTTTTGTCCAGCTGGTCCAACACGCCGGTGATATTGATGCCTTGGGACATAATGGGCTCTCTGATTGATAATCTGTTGTAGCAACGCCAGTTTTACCCTGCAGGGTGACGAACTTACAAGTCATTATGCGGTTTCCGCACAGGCCGTGCGCTCAGGCGGCTCGCCCTCTCAGACAATGCACGCACCGGGCCAAGGCAACCCGCTGCACTGCAAGCGGCCATTCACCTTCTGTTGCGCACAAACGTCGGACAGGCTTGCATTGTGGTTATTAGTTCGTAGAGTGTGCGCTCCGGTGACAGTAAGGAGTGATTGCATGAAGCTGCTGTTGCAGTGCGCTACATTTTGCCTGGGGGTGGTGACGCTGGCCGCTGACGCTGACGACGCCGCACAGCCCATGGATACCTGGCAGCAAGCGGTGCGCAGCAGCCCTTACTGGGTAAGCCAAGGCGTGTTCAACAATCTGACCACCATCAGACGCTGGGTTTTGACCGGCGAGTCCTACTGCGAGCAGCCCAACCGACACATTTTGTTTGACCGTCAGGCGCGGTTTCTGACTTACATGATTGATGGGCCAGACGCAGCCAGTACCCAGGAGCGGCTCAACCGTGTGCGCGCGCAGTTGGTGGCCAATGGCAAGGTAGAGCACTGGTCTGCCGGAGCCCGGGGAAGGGCCGGCTACCCCTTTGCCCTGAGCTGTAATCAGCCGGATGCACGTCTGGATGCGGCGCTGGCGCGCTATCTGGGCGAGGACGCCGATGCCCGCCTGTGGGGGACCTGGGACGGGATGCGGGTGGGCACCCGTGAGGCAACGGTGTCTCTGCACCAAGCCCTTGCCAAAGTGTACCGCAGCCGGGTTGAACTGGGGCGGGTGAGCATGCCGGACGATGTTTTAAGCACGCTAGCCGGCAAGATTCTGATTGAAAGCGGCGGGCGGCCTGCGGCCCGCTCTGCTGCCGGTGCCCGGGGCATACTGCAATTGACGCCGGTTGCACTGAAGGATTGCAAGCTGCACCCGCGCCATCACCTCCACCGGTTGGCGCAGATTGACTGTGCGTTGCGCCTGCTGGAGCAAAACCATCAGAACTTGCAGGCGCCCTTTGCGCGGATGTTTGGGCATTTGCCGCAGGAAAAGCGCGAAGCGTTGTACGCGATGCTGCTGATTCAGGCCTACCATGGCGGGGTTGGGCGGGTAACCCGGCTGCTGGCAGATGCAGACCAGATGGCAGCCGCCCGTTATTTTGCCCAGCACCACCCGCGCTTCAGCGCCGGCGATATCGCCTTGGGCATGATCTTCCATAACCTGGGCCGCGACCGCTGGGGCTTTGCTTCTTTGTACTATGTAACGGATGTAGGCATTGCGGTTCAGGAGGCGTGCGCTGCGGCAGTGCACCTGCCGGGCTGTGCGGCCTTGGCCAACGAGCCGATGGCTGCTCCGTAAGCAAGCCCCGCCCCTACTGCAGGCAGCACTCGCGGCCTGCGCCAGGTTTAACTTTCAGCCCTGTAAAGTGAAAACTGATAGCCCGACGGCAGATCGCCGCTAACTTCCTTCACCCGCCACACGTCACCGTCCAGGGCGGCCTTGACGCCGGTTTTACTGGTGCCATTTTTGGTGCCTCTGACCAGCATCACCTTGAGCACAGCCTCCTCTTTCAACGACTGGTTCAGCACATCCAGAAGCTCCTGGGCGTGTTTGATGGTTTGCGGCGCCGTACCGTCGTCATTGGCCATGGGCGGAACACTCTTCTGGAAGGTGCCGTCCATATGGTTGTAGACATTGCGTTCGGCGTCGATCGGGTCCAGTTCGGCAATGACAATATTGGTTTCACCCTGTTTTGCAATCCACGAATACTGGCCGGTTTGTTTGGCCCCTACTTTACTCATGGCGTTTTTCAGGCCGCTGACATACTCTAATTGTTTGGAAGGTCTGATAGTCTTCTCCTATTTGTGCTGGGTCCAATTGTTGGACACGCTGATTTGCCACCGCGGGCTTTGAAACCAGGCTTGGTGACTGCGGCTTACGTGTGATGCGTACTTCCTGACGGCCATTCTATTGGATTTACGGCCAAGCCGCTTGCTGTAACTGGCAAACGGTTGCTGTAGGTGCCTGCAGCCGGCGTTTTTGCAACGAACTGTGACGCAGCCCCATGCATCAAACCCCGCTCCGCGCTTGACCTCAGTAATCCGGTTTCTCTGGTTTGAAAATATATCAGTAGGCCTGACCCACTATTTGAACAGCACAGGGCATGAAGCCAGCATCGGCCTGATCTACAACGAGGACTATTGATCCCAGCGGTCCGGAGCCACCTCTGGTCGCAAAAAAACTGCCCGCACTTCAACATGCCCCCCCGCTTTTGTTACTCTGACGGCCACTACAGGGTTCCACAGGTGTCGTATGCTGCATTGGCTGCAAAAACAACTGGTTTCCAGCGAAACCGCCGACTGGATTGACGACTGCGCCCGCTGGGTGATTGAGCAGTTTGGCGCACAGGCGTTCTGGCAACACACTCAACTGGTGCTGCCAGATGACCGCTACTTCCCGGAAAAGGTTGACGGGCCCGAGCCCATGGCGCAGTACATACTGGAGCGGGTGGCGCAGTTGTCCGGCACCGCCGATTGGCCCTGGCAGTTGTGTGACCTGCGCAGAGTGAGCCCCGCCGCGCCAGTCCTGTTGGGCCTTGACAGCGCCCGGCGCCACTTGAGCAGCAGCCAGAGCCCGGCGCTTGGCGACAGGGTTCTGCAGGTTCCTTTTGTGGTTGACCAAGTAACCAAACCACAAGACCTGGTGGCAACCCTGGCTCACACCTGCGCCCAGCATATGCTGTGGCAAAGCCAGCAGACACCGCCCGGGGGCCTGTCCTGTTTTGAGCCTGCGGCCGAGGTGCTGGCCAGCTTTTGCGGTTTTGGCATTATGTTGACCAATTCGGCCTATACCTTCAGAGGCAGCTGCGCACGGTGTTACAACCCCAAAGCCAACCGCCAGGCCAGCCTCTCGGAAGACGAGTCTATTTACACCCTGGCGTTGTTTTGCCATCTGAAGCAGGCGGCCACCGCTGATGTTTTCAAATACCTGAAGCCCCACCTAAAAGGCAGCTTCAAGCTGGCAACCAAACAAATCAAAAGCCGCGCACCGCTGTTTTCCAACAGCCCCCGCTTATTGACCGCACCCAATGCCTGAGCGGCGCTGCCTGGAGCGGTCAAAGCATAAATTGTTGGGGTAATTAATCAGCTATCCCGCGCCTGTTCGGCTTGCGGCCAAACCGGTGCGGAGCAAGGCCAAAAACGTGAGCTCACACCGGGTAAGAACTGTTTCTTCAGCGCAGCCATGGGCGAATCCCTGTGTGAGCTAAACAGTTGCACGTTGAAAAGGTATATATCGGCCGCGTGCAGCAGCTCACACTTATCTGTCCTTACCGCGGCCAAACTCGCGTTACAATAGCCGCTGTCTGGTTAGGCCGAGCCACGCCCGGCAACCACACCATAACAATAAATTTCAACACTTCAAGCACAGCACAGTCGGCCGCAGGGTGGCAGCCACACACCGTTGAAGCATGGCGCGTGGACTCTTGCTTGAACCAAACCAGGAATACGATATGCAACAGTTGCACAAGTTGATTGGCCTGATGATGGCATCCTCCTTGTTGGCGGCATGCGGAGGCACAACCAACACGCCTACGGACCCGGACTCTCCCAGTTCCAGCAGCTCTTCAAGCTCTAGCAGTTCGTCCAGTTCCAGTAGCAGCTCATCATCCAGCAGCTCATCATCGTCATCGTCCAGCAGCTCATCTTCCAGCAGCTCCTCGTCCTCCAGTTCCAGCTCGTCGTCTGGCGCCCCTGAAGTTGGCTGTGATGACGCCATAGCCACTGGCGAGATGGCCTACAACTTCATGTGTACCGGCTGCCATCGGCCGCCTGCTGCGGGCATCACCAGCTGGCGCGGTACATTTGGGCGGGCACAGATAGACCTGTACGACTCCGCCAATGATGGTTACAGAGACCGCGAAGGCATTGCCCGCGACCTGCCCTTGGCCGAGTTCCTAGCCGCCTATATGCCACACGCTGCCGCGTCAGCCTCAATTGAAGACTCCAACGCTATTGTCGCCTACCTCACTCACACAGTGGCAACCGGGCGAACCTGGTGTGCCGGTGATCCATGGCCGCCTGTACCCGGCGGCGGCAGTTCATCGTCCAGTTCCAGCAGTTCATCGTCCTCCTCGTCCAGCGGCGGCCCGGGCCAGCCGGACCCTGACGCGTTCGTGGTCTATGCGATCAACGTCGGCGGCGATGACGTTGTCAGCGCGGATGGCCAGATGTATCAGGCAGATGCTTACTTCCGCGCCACCGAGGGCGGCGTCAACTCCACTACAGGTGCCATTGCCGGCACAGACGACGATGTGCTTTATCAGAGTCAACGTTACGGCCTGTTCACTTACGACCTGCCCGTCATTGAAGGCAACTACAACGTCACGCTCAAGTTTGCCGAGCAGTTTGCCGACGCCGGCGGCGTGCGCGTAATGAGTGCCACTGCCGAGGGCGTGGATGCGGTCTCCAACCTGGATCTGTTCAGCACTGCGGGCTTTTTGTCCGCTCACGATGTGACCTTGAACAACGTCCCGGTCACCGACGGCAACCTGACCCTTCGCTTTACCGCCTCCGCCAACTACGCCACCTTGTCGGGCATTCTGGTGACCACTGTGGACGGCGGACTGGGTGTACCCACACCAGAACCCGAAGAACCCGACGCGCCACCGGCGCCAGGCAATGCCGAAGAAGTTGAAGGCATGTTTGTAGAGGTACTTGAAGACTGCGCAACTGCCCCACCCGCAGGTCAGGCGTCGGTTATCTACGGCCCCAGCAACAACTTCAGTGGCGGCTGGAACCACATTACCAGCACCGGCGGCGGTTTTCAGGGCGTAAAACAACCGGCCAACAGCTACAACCTTGGCAGCGGCAACCAGACCGCCGACGCCAGTTGCGGCGGGGTGTCCACCTATAAAGCGCTGCTGGCCAAAAAGCTGCACACCTGGGATATGACGCACGCCAACGGTATTCAGGGGCGGGTACCCGGCACCAGCGTGGGCAACGCCGAAAGCCTGGTCATTGAGTTGAAGCTGAACTCCAGCCGTACCCACATCCCCACTCTGGCCGACATTGCCGCTGCCTACCCCTTTCTGAGCAGCGCTGAGGTCAATGAGCTTGATCAGGGGCTGGCGAATATCGAGATTGTGCTCTTGGCCGGCAATATCAGGGCCAATAAGATCTTGATCATTGACCAGAACAAGTATGCCGATCAGTGGTTGAGGATTACCATTCCCATGCAGGAACTCTTCTACTACCAGGAAATCAACTACGAACGCACCAGGCTCGACTTCGCCAGCCAGCAAAACACCAGCTACAGCGAACTGATCATCGACGCCGAAACGCAAAGTGGATTGACAGCGCAACACTTGAACAATGGCACCGCAGGCACCAACTTCCTGTTCAAGGAGTACGACATCGCCATTAGAAACATGTACTACGTACTCAAATAGTTAGCTGCAAATGACGTCGGCCCACTCGGGCCGACGCTTTACCCACCGCGTTTCCCTTTCCTGCGCAACAACTGCCGTCCAACACCCCTCACCTGCCGCCTGCTTAGAGAAAGCGCTTATGTGCTGCCCGTCGAGCAGGCAAGACCGTTGTTGTACACACACTCATAGTGTTGCACTTCAGGAAAGGGCTGGTAAAAGTGATGCAGCAGTTGGCGCCACTGCTGGTATTCCGCCGTGCCTCTGAAACCCTGAGTGTGATCCTCCAGCGTTTGCCAGTTCACCAGCAATATATAGCGGTTACCTTGCTCAAGGCAGCGCTGCAACTGATGGGAAACATAGCCACGCATGCTGCAAAGGATTTTTTGTGCCTGGCCAAACGCGGCCTCAAACTGCGCTTCCTGCCCCCGTTTCACATCCAGTACCGCCACTTCCAGAATCATGGTCTGCTCCAACTTGGTTTTTTGCTCCTGCACGCAAGGCTTCGGACCCCGCCGCAAAGTGTCCAGCCCAGAGGCTTGATACAAACCCGGTCTGCTGGCTGGCCGCCGGGATGTCGACTAGACTTCGGGGATTGCTCAAACAGTCGCCGTTGGCCCAGTGAGAAGTCGAGACAGCCGCAATGAGGAAAAAGTTACCCGTTACCGACCGTGAAATCCCGGTAACCCCTGGACGCTTCATCGTCTCCAGTACCACCAAAAAAGGTGTGATTACCAGCGTCAACGACGAATTCTGCACCGTGAGTGGATACCTGCGCGAGGAGCTGCTGGGCCAGGCCCACAACCTGGTGCGCCACCCCGATATGCCCGCAGCCGCGTTTGAAACACTGTGGCAGGATCTCAAGGCCGGGCGTTCGTGGATGGGCATTGTCAAAAACCGATGTAAGGACGGCTCCTATTACTGGGTGGACGCTTTTGTCAGCCCACTCAAGGAAGATGGCCACATTGTGGGCTATGAGTCTGTGCGCTGTACAGCAGAGCCTGCGCGGGTCAGGCGTGCCCAAACGGTCTACGCGCGCCTCAATGCCGGCAAATCACCGCTGCCGCCTGGCCTGCGGCTGATACCCAGCAACCTGCTTCAGTTGAGCGCCACAGCCTTGTCCAGCGCCCTGACCGTGCTGGGCCTGGCGCTGGTGTCCGGCACAAACCCGCTGCCGGCGACGGCACTGATGGTTACGGCCGGCCTTACGGCGCCACTGCTGTTTTGGGTGGGCCGGCGCCTGCGCGCAGCAAGCACCGCCCAGGCGTCCTCCAGCGACAGCCTCAACCACTATATTTACACCGGTGGGCTTGGCCAGCAGGCCCAGGCGGCCTATCAGCAACTGTTTTACCAGGGCCAGCTGCGCACTGTTCTGCGCTCACTGGAGTGTTCATCGTCACAAGTTGCCGATGGCGCCGCATTTGCACAAACGCAGGCGCACAACAGCGCCCAGGTAATGGACCAGCAGCGCGAGGAAGTGGGCGGCATTGCCAGCGCCATGCAGCAGGTCAACAGCAGCGTGCAGGAGGTGGCCAGGAACATTTCACAGACATCGGAAGCCGCGCGCGAAGTCAGCCTGCAGGCTAAACACGGGGAAGAGGTGGTGGACAATGCCATTACCGCCATTCAACGGCTGTGCGCCGAAGTGGCCAATGCGCGGGAAATCATTCAAGGGCTGGCCAGTGACACTGCGGATATCGGCAAAATGACGGCCACCATCAAAGATATAGCGGACCAGACCAACCTGCTGGCCCTGAATGCCGCCATTGAGGCGGCCAGAGCCGGCGAGGCCGGGCGGGGCTTTGCCGTGGTTGCCAGCGAGGTACGCAGCCTTGCCACCCGCACCCAACAAACCACCGACGATATCGACAGCATCATTCAGCACCTGCGCGACACCACATTGCGGGCGGTGTCCACCATGGACAGCAGCCACCAGCTGGCGGAAGGCAGTGTGGCCTCTGTGAACGAGGCAGGCCGAGCCATCCGACATATCTGTCAGCAGATAAGCTCAATTGAACAAGCGGTATTGCAAATTGCCGCCGCCGCAGAGCAGCAGTCGCAAGTGGCAGAGATAATCAATCGCTCCATTGAGAATATTGCCGTTCAGTCCGAGCAAACCACCCGCAACGCAGATGCCGTCACCAACGCCTGTGACCAACTAAGCCTGCAGGCGGCCGAGCAGCGCAATTTGGCCAAACGGTTTTTCTAACCGGCGCATAGGCTTGCCGTGAGGCAGCCGCATGCGGTGGCGTCTTCAGTCGCCACCGCCCCCCTCGCCGCTATCATCGGAGCCGGAGCCCAACAGATCGTGGAACTGCCAACCCAGATCAAAACCCCATTCGCCGGCCCTACTTCTGCCACCCGATAACCCGGCCATAACAAAGCCGAGCAGCATCAGCAGGCCGAGAAGAAGTGAAAAGCCATGATGAAAGCCGAAGGCGCTGGAGCCAAGCAACAGCAGCAAGCCCGCGCTGCTTGGGCTGAAATACAGGCGGCGCGCCAGCAGGCCACCGACAGAAAAAACAACGAGCCCCGCAAACAGCTCATTGCGGTAGAGCATCATTAAACCCAGCACAACGGCCAGATAGCCAACAGCCCTCAACATGCGCGCTCCTGATTCGTGACCCGGGGCGCAAACAGCGCCGGGGCAGAAGTCCCAGTCCAAGCTTTGCAACTATCAAGTTCACCCACCTCATCTTCACAGCTACAGGATGAGCGGTATAGTTACCAAACCTTTATTTATTGCTCCAACTGATGGTAGCACGAGCCCCGGGCGCTTTCGCAGATGGCGTAGGTTAGCTCCGCTTTTGAGCAGCTCCTGGCTGTACCTCGCGCGGCTGGCGCGCTATGATCGGCCGCGTTGCTGCATGCGGGTCACAGGCCGGTGAAAGATGATGGATCAGGCCTTCCCGTGGCCACTGCAACCCCCCAATGTCCTCCGAGTATGATCATGCCTTATTCCCGCACGGCCTTTGCGCTGATTTTAGCCATCTTGCCCTTTAGCCACAGTCTCGCCCAGCCGAATGAAGCCGAAGCAGAGCCGGATGCTGTACTTCAGGAAACCGTGCGGGTAATTGGCAGTCGCAAAGGCACCTACACCGTGGTCACCGAGGACACGCAGAAATTACTGGAAATGCCGGGCACCCTGGGCGACCCGCTGGGGGCCATATCCGCCCTGCCGGGGGTGATCAGCCCAGCCTCTGGCGGTGCACCTGCAGTGCGCGGGTCGTCGCCCAGGGACAACCGTTATTACATTGACGGCATGCCGGCGGGCTATATTTTTCACCAGTTCAATACCTCCATTCTGGACGAAAACGTGGTGCAGGATTTTCAGTTGTATTCTGCGGGCTTTGGTGCGCAATACTCCGACGCCACCGGAGCGGTGTTTGATATACGCCTGCGCGACCCGAGTGAGGGCGCGCTGCAAACCACCATTACCGCCTCCTTGTTGCGCGCCGGCTTTTTGGTAGAGGGCGGTGTAAGTGAAAATTCGGAGTTTTACCTGTCGGCGCGCATGGGCCTGTTGCAGTTTTTTTTCCCAACCGATGACGAGCCCGACGAAAACGGCTTCCGCATCCAGTCGCCGCCGGAAGACAGCGATTATGTCTTTAAATATGTGTGGGCGCCGGATGCGGGCAAGCTCAGCATCAATCTGGTGGGCGCACGGGATTACGGCGCGGTGGAATTTACCGATCAGTCCGATTTTGCCGCCCAAAACCCGGATTTTGCCGGCGAAGCCGAACTTGAAAAAACCTTTCACAGCCAGAGCCTGAGCTGGCTGCAGACGACGGACTCCGGCGTAGAGATGAGCCTGAGCCTGGGGCAGTACATCGACAACAGCCATTTGCGCTGGGGCGAGGACTACTTTCAACGCCTGGAGCTAGAAAGCCGGCTGGCGCGTGCGCAGCTGTCGGTGCCCATCAGCGCCCAACACACTCTGGTGGCCGGTGCGGACCTGGACCGCGCACGCTTTGACTACAGCACCCGCTCTGTTCTTTTTGTGTGCACGGAATTTGACCCCAGTTGCCAGGACGGGCGCGGCGATACCATCAGCGATGCCCGCCGCGTGAGGGTAGTACAGACCACCGCCTACCTCATCGACCGCTGGCAGATCACACCACAGCTTAATTTGGAGTCCGGCTTGCAGTGGCACCGCAACGACTATTCCGATGAGCAATTTGTGCATCCGCGAGTGTCTCTGGCGTGGGACTTTCTGCCGAATGTTACCCTTACCAGCTCCGCCGGCCGCTACAACCGCTTCCCTGATCTGCAAAACGTACTGCCGGTTATTGGCAACCCCGCCCTCGCCTCACAAACTGCGCGGCATTATACCCTGGGGCTGCGGGGAGACCTGGCCCGTCACTGGAACTGGAGCGCCGAGATCTACCAAAAAACCTTAAGCAACCTGCCCCTGGCCCTGAATGCGGCCCAGCCGGACGCCGAACAGCTCTACAGCAATGATGTGGCGGGCGAGGCGCGCGGCCTGGATCTGTTCCTCAACCGCAACCTGGCCAATAACTGGTATGGCTGGCTGGCGCTAAGTTATTCCGAAAGTGAGCGCACCAATTTGCGCACCGGCGAGACCCGCAATTATGCGTTGGACACGCCCCTGGTGTTCAATTTGGTGGCCAATTACCGTCTGTCCCGTTTGTGGGATATTGGCGGGCGTTTCACCGTCAAGAGTGGCGAGGCCGACACCAGCATCATCGGCATCAAAGACAACCCTCAGTTCCCCGGGCGATACCTGCCGGTCTATTCCTCCAACGTCAACGGCGACCGGCTGCCCACTTACAGCCGTCTGGATCTGCGCCTCAACCGGGAAACCCAAATCTTTGGCCGCGACGGCAAGGTGTTTATTGATATCCTGAATTTACTGGGCAGAAAGAACATCAATTCCAGAGAACTGGATTACGACCGCGTCAACCAAACCGGCGAGTTGCATATCAAAAAAGAGGGAGACCTGGGCCGCATTGCATCTATTGGATTTTCGGTGAGCTTTTGAGGTGATGGCCGAAAATGCCTGGCAGGTTCGGCGACTGCTTTGGCCGCTAATTTCAGCGCTGCCGCAATAGTTGCCTATAGCCGCCGTTGCAGGCATAAATTGTGCGATGACCAACAACCCTATACGCCCCCCGTGTGCCAGCCTGGCCGCTAGAAAAGTCAGGCGCAGCGACAGTGCTCGTACCACGCTAGCCACCCCGCCC
Organism: uncultured Cellvibrionaceae bacterium; assembly: GCA_964399955.1. Classification (GTDB taxonomy): domain Bacteria; phylum Pseudomonadota; class Gammaproteobacteria; order Pseudomonadales; family Cellvibrionaceae; genus CAYNST01. The sequence goes on from CAYNST010000032.1 coordinate 12,573, forward strand.
TTTTTGCCTATCAACGGCAATAGCACCGGAGCTGTCTCAGCCGCGTAAGAGTGTCTCTGAGGCCGTATTCAATTGGAGCGGACGGCGAATCAACCCCCACGACCAGGAGAGCCTATGTCGGGTCACCCCCCTCTGGATTTAACCAATGCCTAGCGTGCAGCTCAAACAAACCGGAGCAAAGCCCAGGCAGGCTACAGACGCAGCTACCGGCCGGGGTAAAGTGGCGGGCACAACAGGCCTGCGGTCTGCCCGCAGTAACTCGCAGGCTAAGCCGTTGATTATCAGCCTGACCTCCTACCATAAACGGTTTGCATCACTGCTGCGCACCCTGAACACGCTGGATGGCCAGTCGTTTACCGGGGATTACAGCATTCAGGTACATCTGTCAGAGGAGGACCTGAGCCTTGCCCCCCAATTCCGTGCCGTGTTTGATCAACTGCAGCAAGGCAGCGGCCGAATTCGCTTTTTTTACCACCCGGAAAATTTGCGCTCCTATAAAAAATATTATTATTCGTTATTGCACCACCCGCAGGCCGTTATTGTAACCACTGACGACGACGTCCTGTATCCGGCAAACTGGTTGAGCGGATTGGTTGAAAAACACCGGCAAATGCCGGGGTGCATTGTCTGCTACAGGGGGCACTACATGGAGAGCCGTAACGGTCGGTTCAAAAAATACCTCCGTATGATGTTCAGCAGAAGAGCCTGCAGAGAGTCCAGTCTTTGGCTTCTACCCACCGGCGTCAGCGGGGTTCTTTACCCCCCCGGCGCGCTGGACCGGGCTATTGCGCTGGACAAAGCCCGCTTTATGGCGCTTGCCCCCAAGGCAGACGACTTCTGGTTGAAACTTGCCTCACTGGCCAATAAAACGCCGTGCGTCAGGGTCTTCACTAACAATACGCGCTTCCCTCACGTGCCCTTCACCCAATTTAACGCACTCACCTGGCACAACGCAGCCCTCGGTGAAAATGACCGGGTGCTGCGAGTAATCACTGAGCGCTACCCACGTGTTTTTGACCTGCTGCACAAGCCCCCGGGCCGGGATGCCGGCGTTGCAACTGAAGAGCGCTGCGTCTGATACGCCAATCGGCATCACCGGTCCGGCCTTGTGCCACTGCCCCTCACGGTGGCCAAAATTGTGCGGCAAAACAATTTTCATTATTCCGCCTGGCCACGGCTTTTTGTAACTGTTCTGCTCATCCGGTAACTGTGCCGATTGCACCGGGATTTGTGCAGAGCAAGGCAAAAAAGTGAGTTTACGCGGCCAAATACGCCGCACTTCTTTTGCCCCCCCCTATTGGGGCCGGCTTGCAGGCGTTTCATCCTGTTCCTGACTGGATGCTGACCATTCATAAAAGCAGCTAGAGGAAAATTCGGGCGTGAGCTGAACAGTTACGGTTTTTTAGAGGCTAGTGTTATGGAATACAAAGACTATTACCAACTGCTGGGCGTTCCGCGCAGTGCAACGCAAGACGACATCAAGCGCGCGTACCGCAAGCTGGCGCGCAAGTACCATCCCGACGTCAGCAAGGAGGCCAACGCCGAGGAGCACTTCAAAGAGTTAAGCGAAGCCTACGAGGCACTGAAAGACCCGGAAAAACGCGCAGCCTACGACCAGTTGGGTGCCAACTGGCAGGCGGGGCAGGATTTTCGGCCGCCGCCGGATTGGAGCCAGGGCTTCGAGTTTGACGGGGGTGGATACACCGGCGCCAATGCCGAGCACTTCAGCGATTTTTTCGAAAACCTGTTTGGTAAAAGCGGCTTCAGCCATGGCGCCGAGCGTGGCCGTCACGGCAGTTTCAAGGGCAAGGGCGAACACACCCACGCACGAATATTCATTGACCTGGAAGACAGCTACACAGGCGCAACACGGGCCATAACGTTGGACCACAGCACCCTGGACAGCAACGGCCGGCCGGTTACCAAGGCGCGAACCCTGAATGTGAAAATCCCCAGGGGGGTGCAGCCCGGCCAGCAAATCCGCTTGATGGGACAGGGGGAAACCGGCTACGGCGGTGGCGAAGCCGGCGATTTGTTTCTGGAAGTCGTGTTCCGGCCGCACCCGGTGTTTCAGGTTGAAGGGAAATCTGTGTACGTCAAACTGCCGGTGGCACCCTGGGAGGCGGCACTTGGCGCAAAGGTACGTGCTCCGACGCTCACGGGCGCGGTAGAGCTGCAAATTCCGGCGGGCTCACGCACGGGCAGCAAACTGCGCCTGAAGGGGCTTGGCTTGCCGGCCAAGGAGCCCGGAGACCTGTTCGCGGTGTTGAACCTGGAACTGCCCCCGGCAAAGACTGATGCACAAGTAGCGGCTTACCGCCAGTTCCAACAATCGTTCAACTTCGATCCCCGCGCGGGATTGGGAGAGTAATGACTATGACGATCAATCGATACGAACCCCATCTTCTGAGCGAAGAACTTGAACTGACACTGGGCGAGCTGTGCCGCGCCTGCCATCTCCCGGCTGAGCATATTCTGGCGCTGGTGGACGAAGGTGTGATTGAGCCACAGACGCCCCATCCCGAGCCCGCCCGCTGGCGTTTTCAGGCCGTGTGCGTAAAGCGGGTCCACAGGGCCAGCCGGCTTGAGCGGGACTTGGGTATCAATGCCGCCGGTGTGGCTTTGGTGATTGAACTACTCGACGAAATAGACCGGCTGCATGCCCGCCTGCAACGGCAGGAGTTGGGCCGGGATTAGTTCGCCCAATCACAGCCGGGCGTCGCACCGGCAGGAAGCCGGGGTGATTTTTTTGCAATCTCCCCGGTTGACCGTTTGCCCAAGGCGCTGCACTGCCAGGATTGTTTGGCCCGGCCACGCCTACATCGCGCATCAGGCCAACTGATTCAGGAACAACCTGACTCAACCCCACGCTCAGGCCGGGCTTAACAACCAATGGCTCTAAAATCTGCCTTTTCCATTTTGATTTGTTGCCTTTGATCCACGGGATTTTTGCACTTCATCACACGCTGCCGCAAATGTTTGTCACTGCCCCAAAAGCTGACTTTACTAAAAGTAACCCAATACCGGTTGCTCACTTTTACGTCAATTGTTGGCGCTCAGGGTCAAGCGCTGGAGCAGTACCCGAGGAGGTGGCTGTGCAAGAATCCGCTCAGGTTGTTCGTTTGCAGGTTGAGGCCGAGCGCCTTACCCGCGCCCGTTGCGCGCGCTTACCGGCGGTGGTGCAGGCCGTTCAGGACGAAGGACGCAGGCTGTTGAAGGACCTATTGTGCAACTGTTTTGCCACCGCAGACGACAGCTTGTTCAAACTGGCAAACGGTGCCGGAAGCAACGCCGAGCAGGCTGCATCTTTTGACGCCATGCGTGAGCTGCGCGTACAACGTCCGATGATGGAAGCCCGTTTCTTTTTAGGCGTGGATGAAGCCTTTGCATCGCTTGCAGACTCCGCCGGCGCCAAACGCGAGCGGGTTGAAGCTCCGTCAGTCTTGGCCTTGGTGGCGGACGACGAACTGGAGCAAACCGTTGCACTTGAGGCGGTAGTCAAGCGCGCAGCGCGGGAGCTGGCGCCGTCTCTATCGGCCCTGGCCCGGGGCTTGAGTACGCTTGTCCCGGAGCCCGTCAGTCCCGCCAACAATCCCTTTGGGCCAGATGTGCTGGCCACCCTGTTCATGGAACAGCTCCAGCGACTGGACCTGGATCTAAAATCGCGATTGCTGGTGTTCAAGCAGTTTGACCGCAACGTCATCGCAGGCCTGGGCGCGGTGCTTCAGGCACTGCTAGATGTGCTTGCCCAACACGGGATACGGGTGCCCGTTGAACAAGCCCAGCAAGCCCCAAGCACAAAACCCAGTACCGCCCAAACCCGTGTTGATGCGCCGCCGGAGGATCAGCCGGATCTACGGACGCTCGCACGGCAACTGAATCAGAGCGCGGGCCTTGTGAGTTCCGCAGCATTTGCTGGTGTGTCCACCCCGGGTGCCAATCGTCCCGGTGAGACGGCCATTGAGGCTCAAGGTCTGCCCCAGCCCCGCAAATCCGGTCATCGGCGCGCAGGCAGTGGCGCGGGTTGGCTGTCGGACCTGCCCGATTTTGACGCGCAGGCCCTTGCCGGAGATGCCGGCAAGGCGCAAAGCGGTAGCCTGGATACGGCCCATGTCATTGGTGAACTGTTTGACTATTTGAACAGGGATGCCGATATTGCCGCGCCCTTGCGCCGCAGGCTGAGCCGTTTACACCAGCCGGTTACTCAGTTGGCGCTTGCGGACGAGGCTTTTTTTTCCAACGGCAACCACAGCGCCAGACGCCTGCTGAACGCTCTGACCACAGCCGGACTTGGGCTTACCGAGGACGGGCCAGCGGATGCGGTGCTGGAGCGGTGTTTGGACCGCCTGGTTGATCGGCTGGAGAACAACTTTGACGGCAGCAGCCAGGCCTTTGAGCTGGCGCTACAAGAGCTGGAACAATTTCTAGCTCAGGAGCATCGGCGGTCAACGCTGGTGGAGCGTCGCACCCTGGCCGCCGAAGATGGCCGCGCTCGTACCGAGCAGGCACGCGAGCGCGTCGCCCGGGAAATTCTGCATTCAACCGCCGGCTTCACCCTGCCCGCCGCAGCCTGGGCGCTGATTGACGGGCCCTGGCGCAGCGTTCTGCTGGTCACCGGGCTGCGCGGAGGATTTGCTTGTGCCCAGTGGCGAGCTCATTCGCAAACGCTCAAAGAGCTGGTGCAGAGCGTACAGCCACCGGCAGACGCCGCAGCACGGCAACACATGATTCAACTGATACCGGAGGTAATGCGCAGGCTGCGCGCCGGTCTGGAGCTGATAAGCCAGCATTCCTTTGAACTGGCGCAGCGTCTGGCCGACCTGGAGCGAGTGCATTTGGCACTTATCAGCGGTGAGCCCTTACCCGAAGATGCGCAACCTGCACCCGCACCAGCAGCACCCAGCCCCGCCGTACCGGAAAAGGCTGCCCCAGCCTTTTCGCCGGCCACTTTGCGCCAACTTGACGGCCTGGCCACAGGCGCCTGGCTTGAATTTGACGCAGGCGACGGAGCCCGCAAACGCTGCCGACTGGCAGCCTGCATCAAAGCCACCGGCAGATACATCTTTGTGAACCGCACAGGCGTGAAGGTGGCCGAACGCAGCCGCGAAGAATTTGCCACAGAGCTTGAAAGCGGCGCGGTTCGCTTACTGAGCGACTCCATGCTGTTTGATCGCGCGCTGGAGAAAATAGTGGGCGGCTTGCGCCCTGGAAGCGCCAACTCTGAACCGGCGCAAGATCAATGGCGCGACTGACAGCCGGGTGGTGACCCCGGTCAGAGCAAGCCCAGAACAATCTGCAGGCTCATGATCAGCGAGCAGATAACGCCTGCGGTATAGGCCAAGGAACGCCAAGGCTGCAGCCCCGCAAGATAGGCCACAGTGTGCGCATACCGCGCTGCGGTAAACGCCATGAACAACCACGCCGCCAAGTCCTCGGACGCTCCCACCCAAACATAAGCAACCGCAAGCGCCAGAAATATGGGGATGTTTTCCAGATCATTCAGCCAGGCCCTGGCGGCTCTGCTCACCTCAGGTAAATCGCCCACCCTGGCCCGGCCTCCGGTCAAGGCGACGTCTTCCGGCGTTTTGAAGGTTAATCGGCTAAACCTGAAATAGGCCTGATACAAAGACAGCGCAAACATCTTTAGAAATAAAAGCACCGCCGCCAGCGCAAACCAATACACCGCTTTATCCATACATTTCCCTGATTTTGTGGCCTCTTGTGAATAGCGGTGATCCGCCACCTCACGCTTAGCAAAACTCTGACGCTTCGTGCGCTGCACCTCGTTTGCCGCAACCCATTATGGCCGCAGGCGCCAACAGATGGTAGCTTTCGGGTTCCAGTGTAAAAGGAGACGAATAATCATGAATAAATGGATTGGCTTTTTACCTGTGGCGCTTTTGCTTGCCGGCTGTGGCGGCGACGGCGGTTGCGAGCCCTATGTTCCTCAAACCGCAAATATCAGAATTTACGACGCAACCACCGGTATGCCGGCAGCCTGCGGCGCAGCCGTAACGATAGGCCCGTGGACCGAAACACAACCCAGCGACGCCAACTGTAACAATGAGCGGGCTATCAGCCCGCACTTGGGTGCAGGAGAATTTCAGGTAGTGATCACCAAACCCGGCTACCTGGACTGGACCACGGATATAGACGTGCCGTCGCTCAACCGGTGCGCAACCCTCACCGAGCCCGCCGAGTTAGAGGTATTTTTGCTGCCGGCGCCCTGACGTAGTCAGCCCGGTGGGATCGCAGAATTATTTTGCCCACCTGCAGCCGCTCCATCTTGGAGAGCCTCCGCCTCCGTAAGTCGAATTGCACCAGGAGTTCACAAAGAGCTGTTCCGCCCCCATCATCGGCGGCCCAGCTCAGTCAGTGCATGCGCCTTGTCTCACACTCTTAATTACGCTGCCATCCATCCCGACGTTAAACCCTATGTACCGCCTTGTTCGCAGCTCAGTGTTGAACGTCAGCGCTTCCAGGCGTGCACCTAGCTTTGACGCCTCACCGCCTTCGGGAAACCGCTCAAAAATACAGTCTATTCCTCTCGCCAAGGCTGTCCCCGCGCGGGCCATCGCAATTGGGTCTGTAACGTCTACTGATAATGTCGACTGAAATGCTTTTGCAAGTTGTACCGCCGCGGCAGTCTGGGCAGCGGGATAGAGCCTTTTTGCAATATATCTTTCAATATCATCTCTTACGCCGTTGGCGTCAGCATCCAGGCCCAGCAGCAAGTCCGATTTATCCAGGCTGGGGAAGATCCCCCTGCGCTCCAAATCGTCCACTGCTGGTTCTTCATTTGCAAACGCAGCCATACTCGTGGCTTTGTGGTCGGCCGCTTGCACCGACGCAGGCAAGGCGCATGTAAGGCACGCGGCCGATAAAACAAATTTGATGTAGCCGTACAAGGTTAATCCTCAGAATATTGTTCGGTGCCATAGCGTAGTCGGGTTGGAAGAAATCATACCGGCTGGCCTATGCTCCTCCGCCCGCCGCCCCCAGCCGCTCCATAATCCAGTTGCCCTTAACCCCCGTCACCAGCAACTGCCGCCGCGCACGGGTCATGCCCACGTACAGCAGGCGGGTCTCCTGCGCTTGTGTCACGCCGCTATCCTTCAAGGCACCCAAACCGCACAACACCACGGTGTCAAATTCCAGGCCCTTGCTGCTTTGCCTGGAAAGCAGTACAACCTGCTCCCTGCCGGCGTCGTAGGCACGCTTGTCTTTTGACTTCTCCAACAAAGCTGAGGCTATACCTACTTCCGTCAGCGCCCTTTGCATCTGTGCACCCTGCCAATGCTGGGTATAGATCACCGCAATACTGTTCAACGCCTGGCCGGCTTGCTGCCACTTGGCGATACAACGGGCAATGTAGGCGGCTTCGTCTTTTTTGCTGCCAAACTGTTTAACCACCGGCGCCGGGCCGCTGGCGCCGGCCACTTCCGGCTCTATCAGTGGCACGTGATCATCGTCGCCGCTTTGCGCCTGCAGGTATTCACGGGCAAAGTTGTAGGCAAAGGTAAGTATCTCGCGGGTGTTGCGGTAGTTCAGCCGCAGTATGGTGGTGCGTCCGCGCGCTTGAATGCCGGCGCTGGACAATGGAAATTTAAGATTGTTTTTGCTGTAAATGGACTGTGCATCATCATAAAGCAAGAGCAGAGAGTTGGAATCCGGATGGACCATTTGCACCACCAGGTTCAACCATTCACGCTCAAAGTCGTGACCTTCATCAATCATCAAAGCGCCGTACTGCGCGCGCGGTATTTGGTTGTGCTCCACCGCCTGAATAACACTTTTCACCTGCCGCTCCCACACCGGCCCGTCGCCCGGCAGGGTACTGACGTTGTAGGTTTTCAGCTGCAGGCTGCACCAGTCGTGAAAGTGATAAACCTGGACCTGGGCCTCTATGCCTTTGTTGCTGATAAAACTGCGCAGGTGGGCCGCCAGGGTAATATTGAAGCAGAGCACCAGAATGGGCTTGCTGGTGGCCTGGGCCAGATGCAGGCAACGGTAGCCCAGAATCAGGGTTTTGCCGGAGCCGGCTACCCCGTGGATAACCCGATGGCCGTCGCCCATGCTTTTGGCCATTTGCTCTTGCTGAATATCCATCACCCGCACAATTTCCGGAATGGCTGTATCAGCGCCGTAGGTATTCGTATTTTCAAACGCAGAGCCGCCCGCCACCTCTGCCTCACCTTTGTCAAAGATATCCTCCTGCGGTGCATTGATGCGCACCTCCGGGAATAACTGCCAGCGGATGCGGTCAATTTGCGGCAGGCTCAGCTTTTTACCAAACGTGTATTCAAACATGCCCCACAGGCGGCTCTGAAAGGCTTCGGCGTCCACGGCCTCGGTCATTTCGTCTTTGCAGATCAGCCGGTGGGCAGGCAGGATGTTTTCCTGCTCGTGCTCGGGGACGGCCTGGTTCCATTGTTGCCGAGTGATATTGGCCAGCACCACACCGTACCCGTAGGGAAAGCACAACTGCCCCTGAAAACGTCCCTCGTGCTCTATCAACTGCGGGTCGCGCTTAAGCACATTGATCGTGGTGTAGGCGTACTGGCGCGCCTGCTCCAGCGGGTTGCTGACTATGACTTGCCCGCTGTTGGTCTGCAGGGTAACGCGTTCCGGGTCAATGCGGACGATTGCTTCTTTGGCGGAGGCGGATTTCAGGCTGCTGAGCTTCCAGTCCTTCACCTCCAGAAACAACAGCCCGCGGCCCGGATGCAGAATGATGAAATCCGGGTAGCGGCGCTTGCGCCCAAGCGGGATGTCGTACCAGACGGTGTAGTCGTCCTCCAGCAGGGTTTCCAGCCGCTCGGCAAAGCGCCGCTCGCCGGGCATCGGCCGGCTGAGTTTGGTGAGGTTGGAAGGTATAATTGCCGCCATCGGTATCACCCACAAATACTGCCGCTTTGCGAGCCGGATTACTGCAAAACGTTCTACCATTCGCACCCACGCAAATGGCGAACAACTCGCAAAAAACGAACCGCAAAATAAAACCCTATGTACAGCTTCGCTTGCTGTCAAGCAAACGGGCTGATAATCCTGCCTCGCCCTTGGATAATCAACTGGCTACTCTGATTCCTTGAAGCCAAGCCCAAGCTAGCTCATTGCTCCGTTCCCCAGGAGCGTGGGGATTAACCGTCTCCGTGCCCGACCATCCGGGCCAAATGCAAATTTATTCGCAGGACTCGGCAGAAGCGGCGACAGTTGTTTCACCGGCTAAGCGGCTGTGAACAGCTAGCGCAGGTTGACCTTGACGCCGTTTTTGATATTTTCTGGCGGATGCATGATTACCGTCTCTCCCACGTTCAAGCCTTCCCGTAGCTCAGAGATCAGGCCGCTTCTGCGCCCCGGCACTACTGCGCGCTTGACCGCTGTGCCTTCTTCAACCACATAGGCCGCCCACTGGCTGCCCTCCCGAAAGAGCGCGCTGGCCGGCACCTGCAAAACGTTGGGTTCATCGGTCAGAATAAAGCGTGCTTCCACGCGATAACCGTCGCCCAGACTCTGCCACTCGCTGCGCGGGGCAGTCAGCTCCACAACAATCCACACACGCTGCTCTTCCACCCCCAGGGCGGAGTAGCGGGTAAAACCCGCCGGCTCTATGCGACGGATCTGGGCTGAAAGCACCTGATCGCCGCCCCAGCGCTCCAACTCCACGCGCATGCCGGGACGCATGCGCACGGCATCGGGGGAGAGCACGTCCACCTCTACTTCCAGGCTGGCCAGGTCACCCAGGCTCAGCACGGGCTCGCCGGCTTGAACCGGGCCCTCGCTCTGACGCGTGCGGTTGAGCACTACGCCGTCCACGGGCGCACTGACGGTGATGAAACTGGCTGCGTCACTGCTGCCCACATCCAGTGCGGCGCGGGCGTTGTCGCGCTCGTGGCGGGCCACTTCGACCATAAAATTGGCTGAGCGCAGACTGGCGGCGGCGCGGCGTGCCTCCGCCTGGGCGCGGTCAAGGCTTTCGGCTGAAATCTGCTGGGCTTGCACCAGTCGCGCCACGCGTTGCAGCTCGGCGTCGGCCAGCTCCTTGCGCGCCTGTTCGGAATCAACCTGGGTGCGAGCCGCTTGCACGGCCGCATCAGCGCGTGCCAGCATGGCTTGTGCCTGAGTTTGGCTGCGCGGGTCCAGTGCATGGGCAGCCAGGGTGAATAACGGCTCGCCGCGTTTGACCGCGTCGCCGGGCTCCAGCCTGACACGCCCCATGAAACCGCCAATGGGAGCAGTGACCTGGTAACGGTCTGGCACCCGGGTGCGCCCCTCTTCTTCCACGGTTATGCGAAAGTCTGCACGCGCCACTTGGGCACCGTCGACCAGAACCGGCGGACTTCGGAATGCGTACGCCAGTAACAATATGATCAGCAGCGCCAGCATTGTGCCAATCAGCGCGCGTCGGCTGGGTTTCTTCATAGCAGCTCTACCCTTTCTCCGGCATACACCGGCAGTTTGCGTAACAGGTTTTTTTGTTGGTTATTCCGCAGCTTTCAATGCGCTGACCATATCCAGCTTCATCAGCGGGCGGGAGATCAGCAGCGCTGACAGCAGGGTGGCGGCCAATACGCCAATAGCCGCGCTGGCATAGGTTTGTGAGTTGATGATCAAGGGAATGCGATACAGGTCGGTGGCCATGCCCTCGGACAGCAACCAGCAGAGACCATAACCCAGCAAAAAGCCCAAGGGAATGGCAAGCAAGGTCAACAGCAGCAGCTCGCCAAGCAGAATGAAAGCCACTTCGTTGCGGGTAAAGCCCAATACTCGCAAACTGGCTAACTCCCGGCCACGCTCCGCAAACGCGATGCGTGCATTGTTGTATACCACCGCAAAAGCGATGGAACCGGCCATACCCATGGCAAACAGGTTAAACAAGAGGATGGTCTGATCCATCATCTCATTGAACGCGCTCACGCTGGTTTCTTTGAAGGTGACACCGGCAACCTGCGGCATCTGCTGCAGGCGGCGATTGAGCGGGCCAGCTGCGGCCGGGTCTACCGCCAGGAACGCGCCACTGACGCTGCTGCCCTCGCGCAGCAGCCTGTTCAGGCTGGCTTGATTCATGTACGCGCCCACGCCAACAAATTCGGTTACCAAGCCCGCCACAGGAATTTCCAGCTGCGGACGGCGCCCTTCCTGCACATCCACTTGCAGGTGGTCACCCACACTAACTCCCAGCATTTTTGCCAGGTGATCCGTCAGTAGCAGGCCCTCTTCCGGTACGGCCACCGGTTGCAGCGCGTCGTTTAAGATGACGGTCAGCCGTGCGCCCGCAACGTACCCTTGCAGTGCGCCACGGTATTCGCGGTGCCCGTAACGCAGTATGGCGGGCGCGGTGCGAAAACCCTCGACCTGACGTACCCCCGGCAGACTGCGCAGTTCATGCAGGGCGCGTCCGTCGGTTGCTTCAATAAAAGTGACGGTGACATCCTGTTTTTGCGCCAGTCGGAACTGCACATCCAGCATGAAGTTGATGGCGCCGGTCTGAAAGCCGGTCAGCATCATCATGGCGGTAGCAAAACCGATACCCAGAATGGACAAGCCCGCTTTGACCGGCTGGCGTTCAAGATTGCGCAGAATCATGCGGCTGGGCTGGTTGAGCCAGGTGATGCCCAGGCGCTCCACCAGGGTTCGGCGAAACCTGGCCGGTGGCTCCGGCCGCATGGCTTCCGCCGCCGGCAGCTTGAACGCATGATTGACCGCGCTCAGAGTACCGGCCACCGTAGCGCCTGCGGCAATAAGTACGGCACTTGCGGCCACACTCGGGCGCAGGCGAAACTCCAGCCAGGGAAAACGAAAATACTCCTGATACATGCCGGCCATGCCGCTGGCCATCCACACACCCAACAGCACGCCCACCACAGAGCCAATCAGTACCACCACCATCACCATCATCAGGTAGTGGCCGGCCACAGCGGCACGACTGTAGCCAAACGCCTTGAGCACGGCCACCTGCTCGCGCTGGGTGCGGATCAGCCGCGCGGCCACCAGGTTCAAGAGGAAGGCTGCCACACCAAGGAATATCAGCGGCAGGAAAAGCGCCATGGCCTCGATGGACATTAGCTCTTGTTGCAGGTAGTGGTGGGAGATTTGGTCTTCCCGCTGATAGGCACCCAGGCCGCCCCAGGGCTGTAGCAGCTGATCAAAGTGAGCAATTACCTGCTGCGCGCCGCCTTGCAGTGACAAGGTAGCACTGACGCTGTTGAAAGCGCCGTCCATGCCGTAAGCGGCCTCCAGTGCTGAGCGGTTCATCCAGATGATGCCGTAGCGGGCGTAATCCGGAAACAGGTCGCCGGGGCGAATCTGGTAAATATATTCCGGCGACAGCGCCAGACCGGTGATCAACAGGCGCTGGTAGCGACCGTTGATCACCACGCTCAAGTGGTGCCCGGGTTGCAGTGCGTGCGCCTCGGCAAAGGCTTCACTAATGACCACCTGTTCATCGCGCCCGGCTTGCGGCAGTTGGCCCTCGCGCAGATAAAGGCGGTTGAGCTCCGGCTGCCGGCCGTCGGGAATGGACAACGCCAGGCCGGTGATGGGGTCTTCAAAGCCGGGTATTTGAATGTTCACGGGTGCCTGCACGCGGGTGTCCACCGTGGCCACGCCGGGGGTGTCCCGCAGCCGGTCCGCCAGCGACTCCGGCGCCCGCTTGAGGTTGGCAAACACTTGGGCAAAGCGCTGGTTCTGGTAGACGCTGTGCTGGCTCAGACGCAGAGATTCCAGCGCGGTGAGCGACATCACGTACATGGCAACCCCTGTGGCCACGACGGCGGCAATGGCCAGCCCCTGGCCTTTCATGGCCCACAGGTTGCGCACCAGTTTGATGTGCAGTGCGCGCATTACCAGGAGAGTTCACTGGCCGCAACCGGATGCGGGTTGACCACCACCTCAGTCACCCGGCCGTCACTCAAGCGGATCATGCGATCCGCCGCATCTGCAATCACCGCGTTGTGGGTGATTACGGCGGTTGCCGTGCCCAGGCGCTGATTAATGTCCTTCAATACCTTGAGCACCAGCACGCCGGTTTTTGAATCCAGCGCGCCGGTGGGCTCGTCGCATAGCAGCACCTGTGGCCGCTTGGCAATGGCGCGCGCAATGGCCACACGCTGCTGCTCGCCACCGGAGAGCTGGGAGGGGAAGTGATCCGCCCGCGCCGCCAGCCCCACCAGTTCTAAAGCCTCCATCGGCTCCATGGGATTGCGGGCGATTTCGGTGACTATGGCCACGTTCTCGCGCGCGGTCAGGCTGGGAATAAGATTGTAAAACTGAAAAACAAAACCCACATGGTGACGACGAAAATCGGTGAGGGTGCGTTCGTCGGCCCGGCTCAAATCGCGGCCGCAGTACCAGACCTGGCCGGAGCTGGCGGTATCCAGCCCGCCCAGAATATTCAGCAGCGTTGACTTGCCGCTGCCGGACGCACCCAGCAGTACCACAAATTCACCGGCGTACAGAGCCATATCCACGCCGCGCAGGGCGTGAATTTCTACGTCGCCCATACGAAAAACCCGGGTGAGCTCGTGGGTGCGAAATACCGTTTCGCGCTCCGGCACCTGTTCTGGCTTGGCGTGCTGCATAATGTCCCTGCCCTGGCCGAATGGTCTGAATGTGGCGTCAACGTGTTTCAATACTGAAGACCTGGCGGCCGTTATGCAAGCCCACGGCCAGTCTAGAAGGTCTTGCAGTGATGGCGATTGATCTGCATCAAGCGCCGTGTCGGTCGGCGCTGCCGTTTGCCTCCATCAGCCCGGATGCCCTACTCTGCCCGCCTTGAAGCAACTATTTTTGGAACAAACACATGGATATTGTCACTCACGGCCTGCTGGGGGCCTTGACCGCCATGGCCGTCTGCCGCCACCGCCCTATGCGCCAGGCTGCGGTTTGTGGGGCGGTGGGTGGGCTGTTGCCGGATGTGGATGTGTTTATCCAAAGCAGCACAGACCCCCTGCTGGTGCTGGAGTACCACCGCGGCTTCACCCACTCACTGGCGTTTGCGCCGCTGGGCGCCTTGTTGGCCACGCTGCTGCTGGGCGGGCTGTTTGCCGGTGCGGGGCGGCTACGCGGTGGCCTGGGCCGGCAGTTGACCTGGCCGCAGATCTACGCCTTGGCCCTGGTGGGCTACGTCTCGGCCGTTTTGCTGGACGCCTGCACCAGTTACGGCACGCACCTCGTCTGGCCATTCACTGACAACCCGGTGAGCTTGAGCATTATTGCGGTGATGGACCCGCTGTTCAGCATAACGCTGCTGTTTTGCCTGGCAGCGGCCCTGGTGCGCCAGAGTTTGCCTCCGGCGTGGCTGGGTTTGGCACTTGCCGCCGGCTACCTGATAACGGGGTTTGTTCAGCACGGCCGGGCAGAGGCGGCCGCCTGGCGGCTGGCAGAGCAGCGTCAATTGCAGCCGACGCGCATCATCGTCAAACCCACCATGGGCAATATCTTGCTGTGGCGCGCGTTGACCGTCGCCGAGCACGCCGTTTGGGCCGATGCGGTGCGCACCGGGATACTGGCGCCCGTAGTGGTATATGGTGGCGAGCAGGCCGCGCTGATAGACCCGCACAGCTGGGGTGCCCTGCCCGCCGGCTCCCGCAGCTATCAGGACCTGCAGCGCTTTTACGGTTTTGCCGATCAGCTGTTGGTGACCCATCCAGACGAACCCAATTTGCTGGGCGATGCCCGCTACGCCATGCTGCCCACCAGCACAGTTCCGCTTTGGGGTATTGTGCTGGACCCGGCAGAGCCCGAAACCGCAGTGCAGTTTGTAACACGGCGAGAGTTCAGCCCCGCCATGCGCCAGCAATTCATGAATATGCTGCGCGGTGCCGGCGGTGTCCAAGTTCATACAGGTGCCCAGCCCGGTCAAACCAGGAGACCCCATGCACACGATTGACGCTCCACGGGAGCCTAACCCCGCACCGGCCCTGGCCGAGGCGCAACCCTGGCGGCACATTAGCCCCAGTTATGCCTGGGTGTTGCGCTTTGGCCTGTTAGTGAACGCAGCCTTCCTGACCATCCTGCCCTGGATTGGCGTTTTCTCGGCCGGCATCCAGCCGCAGGCGTGGATGGGCGCTTCGAGCGTCGCTTTACTGTTGTTCTACCTGATACTGATGCTGGTGTGGGTGCCGCGCCGGGTGCGCTTGACCCAATATTTGTTGCGCCCGCTGGATGTACACATGCGCACCGGCTATTGGTGGCGCAACACCACCTCGGTGGCCATCAATCGCATTCAGCACCTGGAGATAACTCAGGGCCCAGTGGAGCGCGCGCTGGGCTTGAGCACACTGGTGCTCTACACCGCCGGTGGCTTCCAGTCTGACCTGAAATTGCCGGGTCTGGACACCGAGGTTGCCCGCCAGCTAAAAGCCGAGCTACTGCACCAGGTGACTCAAGAGGAGGTCGCTAGTGACACCGGTCAATAGGTGGCAGCGGGTCTCACCCGTAGCGCTGCTGTACTTCCTGGTGAAGAACCTGCCCCACCTCGCCAACCTCTGGCCGCTGCTGCTGGGTGTTTGGGTTGCCGGAGAAGACTTTCAAAGCTGGTTCTTGAACCGCGGCATCCACCTTGTGGTATTTCTGATACTGCTGGCCGTGAGCCTCAAATACTGGTTTTTTCGATTCAAGCTGGACGGCGACAGAATTCACCTGCAGAGCGGCGTGGTGCGGCGCACCCGATTGACGCTGGAGTTTGACCGGGTCCAGGAGGCCGACATAGCAGAACCGTTCTACTTTCGCCCTTTTGGACTGGCGACTCTGGGGCTGGAGAGTGCCGGCTCCAGCCAACAGGAGGTGCACATTCCCGGCCTGCCACTGACCCAGGCCAAATCCATCAAAGCGCTGATACTGGCGCATCGACAGGCTCAGGGGCCTGACGCGGCGGCAGCCGAAGCGGCACAGCCTGATGATGCACAAGCGCCGGATTACGAACTGCGTCTGCCGCGCGCGGAAGCCGCGCGCTTCGGCCTGATGAACAACGGGCTGCTGATCTTTCTGCCGCTTATGGCACCGGTCATTCAGAACGGCGGCGCACAGATAGAGCGCTGGCTGGCAAGCCTGGATGATCACCTTCTGCTGCAACTTCTGCCCGCCGCCGATGACGAGCGGTGGGCCTGGATGGTGGCTGGTGGCCTGCTGGTGGCGACCGTCGCTATGGTGCTGATTTTTGCCGTGTCAGCGCTGATTGCTTTGGTGCGTTATTGGGACTATCGCCTCACCCGCAAGGGTGATCAGTATCAGTACCGCGCCGGCTTGATGAACATAAAAACCCGCAGTTTTCGCGCTCACAAATTACAAATGGTGAGTGTGAGCCAAGGCATCTTCGCCCGAATGTTGCACCGCTACAGTGTACATATCAGCAAGGCCGGCTCGGTAATGGCGGGCCCGCAAGACAATCAGCGTTTTTTGGTGCCGGTACTGACCGCGCAAAGCCTGGCAGAGCTGAAACAACAGCTGAATCTGCCTCAGGAGCCGGTATGGGCGCGGGTACACGGGCTGCAAGCCGTGCATTCGGCACTTGCCGCCGGCACCACATTTTTTGTTTTGGTGGCGGTGGTTTTGTTGCTGATGCAGCAGAGCTTCCTGCCTGCATTAGTAAGCTACCCCCTGTACGCGGTAATAGCCTGGCGACGCTGGCAGTGCCTGGGCTATTTTTACAATGGCGAATGGCTGGCCATCAAAACCGGTTTTATTGGTCATCAGGTCCAATGGCTGCCTGTTGTGAAGAACCAGAAACTGCGCGTTTCCACATCGCTGCTGCTTCGACCCTGGGGGCTGGCTCATCTGCATATCTGGGGTGCCAGCGGTAAATTGAGCCTGCCATTTGTGCCCATGCCTTTTGCTGAAACCGTGCGCGACCAAGTGATTGACCGAGTGGCGAGCTTCAAGGGGCGCTGGTTGTAACACATTGCAGGCGCCTGCATGTACCTGACGGGGCATAGCCGCTAAACTCTCATCGCCTTCGCTTGTTAAGGCCTGCCAGGCAGAAAAGTACAGCCGGCTACGGAAGCACCCTCACACAATTAAGGAGAACACCTTGTCTGATTACGACCCACAGCCAACACTGGAACCCGATAACGCACCGTCTGTAGAAAAGGCACTGGCGGGCAACTTCCACTGGACAATCGACGGCGTCATAAAAGAGGCCTGGCAGTTGCAGAAAGGCGCAAAAATGCACTTTTGGGGGGCACTGATCATCAGTTATGCGTTCATCTTTGCCATTAGTCTGGTGAGCGACCTGGCTTTTACGCTGTTTTTACCTGCAACGGCCGCCAACAGTGTGGCGCAGTTGGTGGTTGCTTTTACCACTTGGCCGCTGTTCGCCGGGCTGACCATGATGGCGGTAAAACGCACGGTGGATCTACCCATAAACACCACCATGGTGTTTGATTATTACGTAAAAATACTGCCAATATTTCTGCTTTATTTGTTAACCACGGTGCTGGTTTCCATCGGCTTTGTTTTGCTGATACTGCCGGGCATTTATTTGACCGTTGCCTACTCCCTGGCGCTGCCGCTGATGCTTGATAAAAATATGGGGATCTGGGAGGCACTGGAGACCTCGCGCAAGGCGCTCACCCAGTGCTGGTTCCGCATGTTTGGCTTGCTGCTGCTGATGGGCCTGCTGATGACTGTCAGTATCATACCGCTTGGCGTTGGCCTGATCTGGACACTGCCCATGATGATGCTGGCCATTGGCCTGGTGTATCGCAACATGTTCAATGTGGAGGAGCCAAGTGAGCAGCTCTTTTAAAGGGCCGGCATGCAGGCCCTGATCACAGCTGTTTCACACGGGCTGCATTTGCAGCTCTGGCGGCATGCGAAATTTTACCGTCTCCACCACTCCGTCAAGCTCTGACACGGTTACATCGCAAAAGCCCCGCAGTGCCTCAATGACTTCCCGCACCAATTGCTCCGGCGCGCTGGCGCCGGCGGTTAAACCAACGCGGTCAACATTGTGCAGCCAACGGTGATCCAGCGCGCGGGCGTCACCTATCAGGTAACTGGTTACGCCCATTTGCTCGCCCAGCTCACGCAGCCGGGTGGAATTGGAGCTGTTGGCGGCCCCCACTACCAGCAGTAAATCCACCTGCGCCGCCAGTTGCTCGACGGCATTCTGGCGATTGTGGGTGGCGTAACAGATGTCATCGGTGTCCGGCCCCTCAATGTCGGGGAAGCGGGCCTTCAAGGCCGTTATGATCATCTGGGTGTCGCGCAGAGACAGCGTGGTCTGGGTGATGTACGCCACACCTGCTGGGTTTGGTATCTGCAATGCGTCCACATCCGCTACAGATCCGACCAGGTGCACCCGCCCTTCAATTTGCCCAAGCGTGCCCACCACCTCCGGGTGGCCTTGGTGGCCAATCAAGATAACATCGTAATTACTGGCCGCGTAGCGGCTGCCGGCCGCGTGCACCTTGCTCACCAACGGGCAGGTGGCGTCAATGGTTCGGAGGTTGCGGGCCTGGGCTGCATCCTCCACTGCACGAGAAACCCCGTGCGCAGAAAACACCGTTACTGCAC
>CAYNST010000033.1:0-30771 GCA_964399955.1 uncultured Cellvibrionaceae bacterium
AGCAGTTCAAGCAGTTCAAGCAGTTCAAGCAGTTCAAGCAGTTCTGGCGGTGCCGATGACAGTGGCATATCCATCCTGATCCAGTCGGAGGATTTTGACCGTTATTACGATGCTAATGAGGAGCAGGAAGGCAATTGTGGTGCGTCCGGTGCGGTGGATCTGATCCCAGCTCTTCCGGGTGAACCGGGCACTTGCGATGTTGGCTGGACTGAAGCGGGCGAATGGTTGGAATACGACACAGCCATCGCCGAGGCGGGTGACTACGACTTGGCTCTGGCGCTTGGTTCCGCTATGCCGGATAAGCTGGTCACCGTTTACCTTAACGATTTGGAGGTCGGTGTTCTGGCGGTACCCCAGGTGGAGCAGGATTCGTTTGCCGAGGTTGTGATTCCGTCACTGGCTTTTGCGGCCGGGGAGGCAAGCATCCGCGTTGAATTCACCAGCGGCGATACCAATTTTGACTATCTCAGAATCGGCGAACCGGCAACACCACCGGTTGAGCAAAAACCCGGCGTGGTTATTGCCGTGCGTGCAGGCACTGCCGGTTACCGCGATGCCCAAGGGGTAATCTACGAAGCGGACGAGCTTTATGCTTCCGCCGGCGAAATCAACACGACTGCCGAGGCAATCACCGGCACTGAAGATCCGGAACTGTATCAAGCCGAGCGACTGGGTCAGTTCAGCTATGAACTGCCCATAGACAACGGCACTTACGACATCACCTTGAAAATGGTGGAGTTGCAGTGGATGGATGTGGGTCAACGGGTTTTTGATATAGCCGTTGAGGGCATCCCAGTCATCAATGACTTGGATATTTATGCCACGGCGGGCCACAACACTGCTTTCGAGATCTTTGCCAGCGACCTGGAGGTGATGGACGGTAGCTTGAGCATTGACTTCACCGCCAGTGTAGAGCAGGCCACCATATCCGCAGTCGTGGTAGAGGAGAGCGCAGATCAGGGAGCAAGTTCCTCGTCCAGCTCTTCATCAAGCAACAGCTCCAGCTCATCGAGCTCGTCTTCCAGCGGCAGCTCCAGTTCGTCCTCGAGCAGCAGCTCCGGCTTGCCCTCAAGCAGTTCCAGTTCTTCATCCGGTGGAGACCCCGGCACATCCAGCTCGTCGTCAAGCAGCAGTGGCTCCAGCTCATCGACTTCGTCGTCCAGCAGTTCCAGCTCGTCGTCAAGCAGCAGTAGCTCCAGCTCATCGAGCTCGTCTTCCAGCAGTTCAAGCTCGTCGTCAAGCAGCAGCTCCAGCTCGGGTGCCGTGATGATTGTAGGCGATGCGGTCGCGGGGCAGGCGGTATGGGAGCAGCAGTGTTCATCCTGTCACGGCAATTCCGCTAACGATCCCAATGCGATATTGCCGATTGATCCCAACAACCTTGCCAAGCCGATGCCGAATGGACTGGCTCACTACATCAGCGAAAACATGCCGCCGCCTGGCGGCGCTTGTGATGGACAATGTGCAGCTGATGTGGCCGAGTATTTAATGGTTCTTCCACTGCCAGCAGCACCGGAGCCCATTCCGGAGCCAGAACCAGAGCCGGTGGCTATGGGGGATGCGGTCAATGGAGCGGCTTTGTATGCCGAAGGAGGGTGTGCCGTTTGTCATGGTGCGGATAAGCAGGGTGGGATTGGACCCGCCGTCAATGACGCACAGGCTCTTTTGCAAAAGTTTCAGGACGCAGCCGGTGTGATTGAAGTCGTAGTGTCGATGCAGGATACCTACGGGGCTGGCGCTAATGAAGCCGATGCAACTGATATATCAGCTTTCCTGTTAACTGAGTAAGTTAGCTGTTCAGGGCGGCTTCGGCCGCCTTTTTTCCTTTGTGAATGGCAAAAAAACTCCAGGTAGAAACACCCTGTGTTTTTCTATTATCTTAGCTGATGATAAAAGTCACCTGTTCCCTCCGGTGTCTTCTTGAAGCGTTTATATTCCCACTGGTACTGCTCGGGCATTTCTCGAATCAGGTTTTCCACTCCACGGTTCAAAGCCGTCAACGACCGCAGTTCATCGTCAGAGTAAATCTCCTCCGGTGGCTCGCGGTAAATCACTTCAAACCCCGCAGGCACGCGTTTGGCAGCGGCAAATACCACCCGGGCGCGGGTTTTAGTAATGAGCTTGTGCACCAGAGTCATGGTAAATGCCGGATGACCAAAGAAGGGGGCAAACTCGCCGCTGCGCGGTTCGGTGGGGTTTTGATCCGGCAGAATGCCGCTTATGCCTCCATTCTTGAGGCTCTTCAGCAGTGCTGCTACCCCTTTTGCGTTGGTTGGCACTAACTTACCGCCTGACATTTCCCGGCTGCTGCGCACGGCCGCTTCCAGTTCCGTAAGCTTGGGCGGCTGATAAAGGCTGACCACATCCCCCAGCGATGGCAGATTCAGGCCCAGCACCTCCCAGTTGCCCAAGTGAGGTGACATTACGATGACGCCCTGACCCGCAGCCAGGGCACCGGTGACCAGCGCCTCGTTCCGGGTGGCGACAATGCGTGCTGCGATAGGCGTGCGGCGGTCCTGCCACAAAATGCAGATCTCCAACGCCACCTTGCCGGTTTCCATCAAGCTGCGCCGTACCAGATCTTCGCGCTGGTTCTGGTCAAGCTCCGGCAAGCAGCGGGCCAGGTTACGGCGCGTGACCCGCGCCATGCGCGTATTGAGGCGGTAGTTGATACGGCCCACCAGGGCTCCCAGCCAGCGGGCTTGGTTCAGGGTCAGGGAGCCGAGCAAACGGAGGAGGGTGAGTGCGATCAGTGTTTTAAATTGAGTCATGGTTCAAAGGCTAGTAGGGGGGGTGCCATTGTGCCAAAAAATTGCGCTACCTGCCTGCGCTCTGCCGCTGGCGCGCCGGTAATACATGGTCTCGGCGCGCTTCAGCCGCTATAATCGGCCGTTTTGACTCAATTGATGGCATATTTGCCACGAAACAGGTGCGCTATGGCGAATTCTCATACGACGAGTCCCCCGGATGTTTCCACCTTCCAAGGGTTGATCCTGGCACTGCAGCAATACTGGGCCGGGCAGGGCTGCGCCGTTCTGCAGCCATTGGATCTGGAAGTCGGGGCGGGAACCTTTCACCCGGCCACCTTTTTGCGTGCCATTGGGCCGGAGTCCTGGCACACCGCCTACGTACAGCCTTGCCGGCGCCCCACAGACGGACGCTACGGCGAAAACCCAATGCGTCTACAGCACTACTACCAGTTTCAGGTTCTGTTGAAGCCATCCCCGCCGGATATCCAGGAGCTATACCTGGCGTCTCTGGCCTACCTGGGGGTTGATACCGGTGTCCACGACATTCGTTTTGTTGAAGACAACTGGGAATCGCCTACGCTTGGCGCCTGGGGGTTGGGTTGGGAGGTGTGGCTGAACGGCATGGAGGTTACACAGTTCACTTACTTTCAACAGGTCGGCGGGCTGGAGTGTTACCCGGTTTCAGGTGAAATCACCTACGGCCTGGAGCGCATTGCCATGTACCTGCAGAACAAGGAGTCCATCTTTGATCTGGTCTGGACCCGCCGCCCCGACGGCGCAGAAGTCACCTATGGCGATGTGTTTCACCAGAATGAAGTGGAGATGAGTCACTACAATTTCTCCCACGCCAATATAAAATTTCTGTCGCAAACCTTTGATGAGTGCGAAGCTGCCAGCCAAACGCTGATTGAGCAGGCGCTGCCACTGCCCGCCTATGAGATGGTGATGAAAGCGTCTCATGCCTTTAATTTGCTGGATGCCCGTGGCGCCATATCGGTAACCGAGCGTCAACGCTATATCCTGCGAGTGCGCACACTGGCGCGAGCGGTGGCCCAGGCCTACTTCAACGCCCGCCTGCAACGCGGTTTCCCGCTGGCACCGGCTGCCCTGCGGGACGAGGTGCTGAAACGCCACGCCGCACAAGGAGACAACCCATGAGCAACACTGGCCATACCTTTCTGGTGGAACTGGGCACCGAGGAGTTGCCGCCCAAGTCATTGCCCAGGCTGATTGAAGCCTTCGCCGATCATTTGAGCCAGTCATTGCATCAGCTGAACCTGTCATTCAGCAAGATGCAGATGTTTGCCACTCCGCGTCGTCTGGCGCTGCTGGTCAGCGACCTGCCTGCCACAACACCGGAGCAAACACTTACTGTCTGGGGGCCACCCGCCAATATTGCCTTTGATGCACAAGGCAAACCGAGCAGGGCGGCGGAGGCCTTCGCCAGCAAAAATGGCGTGGCCGTGGAAGCATTGACGACCGCCAATGACGGCAAAGTCGACAAGCTGGTGGCTCACACCCGCGCCGGCGGTGATGCCGTTGTGGGTTTGCTGCCCGACCTGGTGGACAAGGCCCTGGCGGCACTGCCGGTGGACAAGCGCATGCGCTGGGGTTCCAGCCGCAACGAGTTTGTGCGACCGGTGCAATGGCTGGTCATGCTTTGGGGTGACACCGTCATACCCTGCGAAATTCTCGGCCTGCAAGCCGGCCGCGTCACGCGCGGCCACCGTTTCCACAGCGAGGGTATGCTTGAGCTGAGCCAACCCGAGGAATACGAGCCACTGTTGGAAGCCCAGGGGCGGGTGATTGCCAGTTTTGAAAAGCGCAGGGCGATTATCCGGGCTCAGGTTCTGGACCAGGCCCAGGCCGTCGGCGGACGGGCACAGCTGGATGAAGCCCTGCTGGACGAAGTGACCGCGCTGGTGGAGTGGCCGGTAGCGCTGACCGGACAGTTTGACCCGGCCTTCCTGGCGGTGCCGTCCGAAGCACTGATTTCATCCATGAAAGAGCATCAAAAGTATTTTCATCTGCTGGACGCACAGGGCCGACTCTTGCCGCGCTTCATTGCCGTGGCCAATCTGGCCAGCCGCAATCCGCAGGCGGTGGTGCAGGGCAACGAAAAGGTGATCCGGCCCCGGCTGGCGGACGCCGCCTTTTTTTACCATACCGACCGCCAGACGCCGCTGATGAAACACCGCGAAAAGCTGCGCACTGTGGTGTTTCAAGGCAAGCTGGGCAGTCTTTTTGATAAAACCGAGCGCCTGGCGGCACTGGCGCGCGAGTTGGCGGAGCCCCTTGGGTTGGATGTCCAGTTGGCCGGCCGCGCCGCCCAACTCGCCAAGGCGGATCTGGTCACTCAGATGGTGTATGAATTTGCCGAAATGCAAGGTACTGCCGGCATGTATTACGCGCGCCACGACGACGAGGCCGAAGAACTGGCGCAGGCCTTGAATGAGCAGTATCAGCCGCGCTTTGCCCGGGACAGCCTGCCACAGAGCGCCTTAGGGACGCTTTTGGCGCTGGTGGACCGGCTGGATACGCTGGCGGGCATCTTCGGCCTGGGCCAGGTTCCGACCGGCTCCAAAGACCCCTTTGGCCTGCGCCGTTCTTCGGTGGCGGTACTGCGCCTGCTGATTGAAAAACGTATGGATCTGGACCTTGAGCGTCTGCTGCAACAGGCCGCCGCGCAGTACACGGACCTGCCCAAGGGCCAGGAAACTGTCAGTCTGGCGCTGGCTTACATGCTGGAGCGATTGCGCGCCTGGTATGAAGAGGCGGGCATTTCTCACGAAGTGTATCAGTCCGTCAGCGTGCGCGGTTTGACCTGCCCACTGGACATTGACGACCGTGTGCAGGCGGTGGCGGCCTTTGCCGAGCTGCCACAGGCGGCGGCACTGGCGGCGGCCAACAAGCGGGTTTCCAACATACTCAGCAAGCAGGGGACCATGCCGGCTACCGGCGTAAGTAAAGATTTACTTACAGAGCCTGCGGAGCGGGCTCTGGCCGATGCAGTGAGACACCAGCGGGCGCTGGTTGAGCCTCTTCTTGCCGAACGACGCTACCGAGAAGCTCTGGCAACCCTGGCAAGCCTGCGTGAACCGGTAGACCGGTTTTTTGATGATGTGATGGTGATGACTGACGACCCGGCGCTGCGCAACAACCGGCTGGCGCTGCTGGCCGAATTGCGCGAGCTGTTTTTGCAGGTGGCGGATATCAGCCATCTGGTGGTAAGCCACTAAGCCTCCGGCTTTTGGGGGCGCACCCCGGCCAGGCCGTTGTGCTGCCCCTGTAAAAAAGTGTAATCAGCGCCACCCGGCGCCCATCTTCCGTGTCATCCGGCCGGGCTTGCCCGGTCACCTACGACGGCCAGTTCATGTTGATATTTGTTAGATCCTTACTGTTTGCGCTGGGTTATTGGTTAGCCACCTTCGTTTACGGCCTGCTGGTTGTGTTCCTGGTTTTTATTCCTCCCATGCGCGCCCATAAATTTCTCACCAGTTGGTGCTGGCTGATTATCTGGTGGCTGAGGGTGACCTGCGGCGTACGCTATCGCGTGCTTGGGCAGGAGCACATCAAGGCCGCAAGTGGACCCAGGGTGATACTGTCGAAACACCAAAGCACCTGGGAGACGCTGAAGTTGCAGTCCATGTTCTGGCCGGCGTCCACCATATTGAAGCGCGAACTGCTGTTGATCCCGTTTTTTGGCTGGGGCTTGCGGCGGTTTCAGCCCATTGCCATCAACCGCGACAAGCCACGCGAAGCCTTGAAGCAGGTCAAGACCGAGGGCGTCGCCCGTATAGGGTCGGGTTTGAACGTTCTGCTGTTTCCGGAGGGTACACGGGTAATGCCGGGGCAGAGCGGTAAATACGCCCGCAGCGGCCCGGAGATTGCCTTGGCCGCCGGCGTGGATATCCTGCCGGTGGCGGTCAACGCCGGGCACTGCTGGCCGGCCCGCCGCTTCCTCAAATACCCCGGTGTGGTCACTGTGGCGGTGGGCCCGCCCATAGCGCCAGAGGGCAAAACCAGCCGGGAGCTGATTGAGCAGGTGGAGCAGTGGATAGAAGCCACCATGTTGCAACTGGAGCAGGGCAAGGCACCGCAACCACAGATTCATCAATCCGGAGTTGGTTTATGAGATATACCTTGAGCTGGGGGGGCATCGGCCTGCGTTTTGTCTTTGCGCTGGCACTGGTCATTGTTACCTACAACCCTACCGGGTATTCCTATTTTGACTGGGTCAACAACACCCGCCCGGATATCAACCCCTACATTGCCCTGGTTGGCATTGTGCTGCTGATTGTCTGGGTGGTGTACCTGCGCGCGGCCCTGCGGGCGCTGGGCCGGCTGGGCATGCTCCTGGTGGCGGCGGTTTGCGCCTGCCTGCTGTGGATGCTGTCCGACTGGGGCTGGGTGGATTTCAGCCAGGGCAGTAGCATCAGCTGGATAATGCTGTTGATTCAGGCGCTGGTACTCACAGTGGGCATGTGCTGGTCGCACATTCGCCGCCGCCTGTCCGGCCAGGTCGATGTGGACGATGTTGGCTGAACGGCAGCTCAGCGGGTTTCGTAGTAGGCCTGTTCACTGATTTCATGATAGGCGCGGGCGTCCGTCAAAAAGCTCCGGTAGGACTCGTACACCCGGGCAAACAGCGGGTCGCGGGCGGCCGCCTCGTCGTAAATCTCATAACTCAGGTGCTTGAACGCCTCCAGCACATCGTCCGGGAAGCGGCGCAAGCTCACCCCGTGCTTTTCTACCAGTTCCACCAGCGCCGTCTGGTTGCGAGCTGTGTATTCGTCCAGCATGTCTTGATTCACCGCCCGCGCAGCGGCTTCCACCATGGCCTGGAGGTCTTCAGGCAGCCGCTCGAACGCCTGCTTGTTGACAATGAACTCCAGCGACGGCCCAGGCTCCTGCCAACCCGGATAATAATAATAACGCGCAATCTTGTGGAAGCCGAACACCAGATCATTGTAGGGGCCGACCCATTCGGTGGCGTCGATTACGCCGGTTTGCAGCGCCGTGTACAAATCCCCGCCGGGAATATTCACCGCCGTACCGCCGGCACGGGTAAGCACATCCCCGGCGTAGCCCGGAATGCGCATTTTCAAGCCTTTGAGATCCGCCATGGAGCGAATCTCCCGGTTGAACCAGCCGCCCATCTGCACCCCGGTGTTGCCGCCGGCAAAGGGAATCAGGTTAAACGGCGCGTAAAGCTCACGCCACAGTGCCAGCCCGCCCCCGTAGTGCAGCCAGGCGTTGAACTCCTGTGCATTCATGCCAAAGGGCACGGAGGCAAAAAAGGCGGCGGAAGGCACCTTGCCCTTCCAGTAATAGGCCGCGCTGTGACCTATCTCTGCGCTGCCTGCGGACACGGCGTCAAAGACCGCCATGGCGGGCACTATCTCGTTGGCACCGTAAACACGAATATCCAGCCGGCCATTGCTCATCTGCCGCAATTTGTTGGCGAAGTTTTCCGGGGCAAGGCCTATCCCGGGAAAGTTTTTGGGCCAGGTGGTAATCAGGCGCCACTGGTAGGCGCTTTGTTGCTCCGGGCCTGCGGCTGACAGGCCAAGCATGCCCGCTCCGGGCCGCTTCTGCATTTGCAGCACCAAGGCCGCGAAGAGCAGCGTGCACAGCAACAGGGTGAGGATCAGTGCGGAGGGAAGCCACCAAGGGGTATAGCGAGCATGCATTTTTATTGACCGCAGTCTGTGACAGGTGGACCTATTTCAACAAAATCTGGCTTTGTGCGATAGCCGCTTGGTTCAAAACTGCCGGGCGGCACACGCAGAGCGGGGGCGGGCCGGCCGTTCTGTTGCTGCTGCGCAGCATGGGGGCCGGAGCTGTATTCACGAAAGACTCTGTTATACCAGGTTGGTAAGTGCTTACAACCAGCGACTGTGGCTTTTTAAACGGCTTCCAGCTTGGCATACTGCAAGACCAGCCACTTGCTGCCCTCGCGGCCAAACCGCACCTGCACCCGGGCGCTGCCGCCGGTACCTTCGTATTGGAGGATAGTGCCTTCACCAAAAATGGGATGTACGACCTGCTGCCCCAGTTTGAACTGCGACCCCTCTGGCGGTTCGTCCACCAGGGTGCCCTGGCGGTAACTGCCGCCGTATGAGCCCGAGCGCGTCACGCTGGACTTCAAACGAACTTCCCGCACCAGTTGCTGGGGAATCTCCCGCACAAAGCGGGATACACTATTGAAGTTCTCAGTGCCGTACATTCTGCGGCTTTCGGCATAAGTGAGTACCAGCTTCTGCATGGCGCGCGTCAGGCCGACATAACACAAGCGGCGCTCTTCTTCCAAACCCACGGGATCTTCACTGGAGCGACTGTGGGGAAAGAGCTTTTCTTCCATGCCCACCAGGAACACCAGCGGAAACTCCAGGCCCTTGGCGCTGTGCAGGGTCATCATCTGCACCGCGTCCTCATGCTCATCGGCTTGTGCGTCGCCGGCATCCAGCGCGGCATTGTCCAGAAACTGTGCCAGGGGAGAATCCTGGTCGGTGAATTCAAAGGCGCGGCAGGCATTGACCAACTCTTCCAGGTTTTCCGCCCGCGCTTCGCCGCGGTCTCCGCGCTCATTGCGGTGAAAGTCCAGTAGGCCGCTGGCCTCAATAACCGTGGCCACCTGATCACTCAGTTCGGCTTCAGCAATGCGCAACTGCAGGCGGTCCAGCAACTCCAGGAAGCCCGCCACCGTGGTGCAGGCCCGCCCGCTTAGAATGCGCCCGGCAACCAGGGCTTTTGCCGCCTCGTACAGCGAGCAGCCGTGCTCTCGCGCGTAAAGACGCACTGTTTCCAAGGTCTTGTTGCCGATGCCGCGGGTGGGGGTGTTGATAACCCGCTCGAAGGCGGCATCGTCGCGCCGATTCAGCAGCAGACGCAAATAGGCCAGGGCGTTTTTGATCTCCAGGCGGTCGTAGAAGCGCTGGCCGCCGTAGATGCGGTAGGCGATACCGCGGCGGATAAACGCCTCCTCCAATACCCGCGACTGCGCGTTGGAACGGTAAAGAATGGCCACACTGTCTTTGGAATTGCCCTGCTTGACCCATTCGTCCACGCGCTCAACCACATAGCGGGCCTCGTCCTGCTCATTGAACGCCGCATAGAGGTCAATGGGCTCACCGTCTCCGCCGGAAGTCCACAGGTTTTTACCCAGTCGGCCGGCGTTGTTGGCTATGACACTGTTGGCCGCCTGCAGAATGTTGCTGGTGGAGCGGTAGTTTTGCTCCAGGCGGATCAGCTGAGTAGTGCCGAAGTCCTGACTGAAGGTTTGTATGTTCTCGATACGGGCGCCGCGCCAGCCGTAAATGGATTGGTCGTCGTCGCCAACCGCCGTCACAAAGCTGCGCTGGCCGGCCAGAACCCGCAGCCAGGCGTATTGCACGGCGTTGGTGTCCTGAAACTCGTCCACCAGGATGAACTGAAAGCGCTGTTGATAATGGTGCAGCAGGTCCGGCTGGCGCAGCCACAGTTCATGGGAGCGCAGCAGCAGTTCGGCAAAATCCACTACGCCGGCGCGCTGGCAGGCAGCCTCATAGGCGGTGTAGATTTGCTTCATTGTGATCAGGTAGGGGTCATGGCTATCCGGCACGTGGGCGGCGCGCACGCCCTCGTCTTTTTGACCGTTGATAAACCATTGGCTCTGCTTGAACGGCCAGCGGGTTTCGTCCAGATTCAGACCTTGATACAGGCGCTTGATCAAACGCAGCTGATCGTCAGAGTCCAGGATTTGGAAATTCTGCGGCAAATCCGCCTGTTGCCAGTGCATTTTGAGCAGCCGGTGGGCGATGCCGTGAAAGGTGCCCACCCAGGCGCCGGCCCCATGGCCTTGCTGGCCGCCCTGGCCAATCAGGGCTTGCAGGCGCTCGCGCATTTCCTTGGCGGACTTGTTGGTAAATGTCACCGCCAGAATTTGATGGGGAGACACTTTTTCCACCTGAATCAGCCAGGCGATACGCTGCACCAGCACCCGCGTTTTGCCGCTGCCGGCGCCGGCCAGAATCAACTGATGCCCGGGTGGAGCGCATACCGCTTCACGCTGGGCGTCGTTCAGAGAATTGAGTAGTGGGGATACGTCCATGGCGGCATTGTAGCAGTATTGCCAAGCCAGTTTGTGTGCCCCGGCAACAAAAATTTGTTTCCGCGTTCAAAAATAACTACTGTTTGTTTGTACAACCACGCCGTCAGCGAATGGTTTCGGCGGCAGGCATGACTATCCGACCGGGGCCTGGCTCAGGCTGGCTGGACGATTTATAAAAACGGGGTTGTGTCTGCTCATCCCCCACTTGCACCAAGAAAGCCAGCACTCGGGCCAAGCGCGTACCATTGTGTCCTTCGTGCTCAGTGAAAATATGCACAAAATAGTCACCCGCTTGAGCAGCCACAAGCTCCAGCGGCAGGGTCCACTCGTTTGCGGGCCCCAGTTGCAATTGCCACGCTTTTTTGTTGGATAGGATTGTGAGTCCCGGGTCGGTTTCCAGCGCAACGTGCAGAACGCCATGATCGGCAGCGGCGCTCAGACGCAGGTTAAGTTGCCGGGCCTGGCCGGGTTCGAGACGATATGCCGTTGCACCCTCCAGCCAAACCTGGGCTGCGGGTTTGCCGCGCCCGCGGCCTTCGTGTTCATGCTGGGGGTGATGCTCCGGCCGCGCGTGGGCCTGCTGGTATGGCAGGTCTTGCTGAATAACCAACGCAAGACACAGCAACAGGCCGGCGTTGAAGACAATGGCTCGGAACATGGTTTTCTCCTCAGTCCAGTCTCACATCAAAGCAGGCAAGGCCACCGGTTGTGCCTTTCTGGTCAACATTGCTGGCTTCGTAAACTTCCAAAATATAGGTTCCAGCAGTCAGGTAGCGTTGCATCTCCTCCCAGTTGCCGGCCGTGCTGCGAGCGCTGGCAATTTGCCGGCCCTTGCGCAGCAAACGCAGCTCTGGGTTGGTGGTGCTCAGCTCGCTGCCCGGGGCTTTGGCAGCGCTGATGCGGTAGTGACCGTCTGCGGAAATATCCAAACGGGCGAAGCGGCGCACATCTACACCGTTATATTGTTGAGAGCTTTTATTGCTGCAAACTCGGGTGCTTGCGCCCTGTGTCAACCGGCTGTAGACCGGCAATAAAGCATCAAAACCTGCGTTGTTGCTCTCGCCCTCGCCAAAGCCACCGGAGCCAAAAATACTGAAGGACTCCATCAATCGGTTCAGCTCCAGGGTTTTTTCCGGATGCTTCTGTTTGACGACAGCCATGAACGAATAAATGGACGCAAGACCATCAAATTCCGCGTATTCGCTGCTCGACAGTGCCTGATAAACCGCCGGGAACCCAAGGTAAGCAAGTTCGTTTTGTGAGCCGCCCGGATGGGTCAGGTGATAGAGTATTGTTTGAATACTGCCTTCGCTGAACCAGCCCTGCGCACCAAAACTCCTGCGGGATACATTGAAGGAAAACCCTTGGGATTGCCGGGCACCCATGGAATCACGGTAGACAGGATCGTTGGAGGCCATGGCGGAAAATGCGTTGCCCCAGGCTTCGCTGAAGGCCACCCGCATGTCCAGTTTGCTGCTTGTGTTGTGACTGCCACCAATGTTTTCCGACCGGCCCAGCTGGTGTTCCAGAAAATGCGCAAATTCATGTTGAATAACCGCGCGGTCGTACTCATCCGCATCATTGTTGGCCGCACCCAATAAATAGATGGCGGGGCCTGCGGAGGTATAAAATGAGGTGCCAATGTGCCCATTCCGCAGTTGGCCAGAAGCTGATATGTTTTTTTCACTCCAGAACACGTTAAGCGGTGGCATGACAACCTGTGGATCTGCTGCCACTACCAGCTTAATCGCATCATATACGGAATCCAGAATGGCGAAGGGAGCTGCGCTCCGAACAGAGCTGTAATCGCTTCCTCCCCAGCCGGAGGCGGCATGCAGGTCGCGAATCTGGTCTGCCTTACCCACATCCGTCAGTACGCCTTCCATCACATACTGAGCATTGTCGCGGGTATTATCTCGCACCTGTACGCTCCAGGCTGCGGAGCTGCGGCCGACGAGTTCTGCCACCACTCTTACCTTGACCCGGCTATTTGGACTCAATCGAAAGGCGTAACCCCCGTGTTCGTCCGTGGCGGTTTCTGCCAGCAGCCGGTCCGCGTCATCCAGCAGTTGCACGGTCACACCGCGCGAGGGCACTGCCACCGTCTGGGAATAATCCAGCCCTTTGTACAGGCGGCTGTCAAACGGCACCCGGTCGTAGGTTACCGAGCCCTGCAACAGCAACTTTGCTGCACTTGCCGGAGGGGGTGCCTCGCCCGGCGCTGGCGGTGGGGTGACAGGATAAATACTGCTGTGAGCGGGCATGGGTTGGGCAGCATGGTCTTGTTTGTTGCTGCCCGCCGCAGTCTGTTCCACCGGCTCGCCGCCGCAGGCGGCTAACAACGAAATGGTAAAAACCAAACCGGTCACATACGCAAGCTGTTTCCCACTTTGCATTCCCACTCCCGAACAACGCGAATCGTTTTGGCGTCTAAAACATCATCATGATTTGAGTTTAGTTCAGGTGAGAAGCATTGTTGCGTGGGAAAATTGTCGCAGGTGGTGAATTTTCAGCTGCCGGTGAGGTTTCCGCGCCACTGCTTTGACGGCCCGCTCGTGAGGCTGGAAGGGGTTAATTACGCAGAGGTCAGCCTGCTGTGAAATTAGAGTATTTAAGTTATGTAAATAGACAATTCATTCGCAATTTATAACCGGCGTTACAAAAAAATGGCTGTTTGTACAGCGCAAAGGAATAAAAAAAACAAATACCAGGAAAATTGCAAAACGGTGGCTGATTAAAGCGGGGCAGGCCAGTTGAGACGGACGGACGATATTTCCGATGTCCGGCAGCGGCCCGGGGTAAGTGGCGGAGGAAAACTCCAGTTGAACCCCTGGGGGCTCTACCGGCGCCAAAAGGCGGGGGTAAACAGCACCAGCAGGGTGAACACTTCGAGCCGCCCAAGAATCATGGCAAAACCCAGCACCCATTTGGCTGGCGTGGGGATATGGCTGTAATGTACCGCCACTTCTCCCAGTCCGGGCCCCAGGTTGTTCAGGCAGGCACCTACAGCGGTGAACGCCGTTATGAAGTCCATACCGGTTGCCAGCAACAGAAAGTACAGGATGATATAGGCCATGATGTAGACGGCAAAAAAGCCCCACACGGCTTCGACTACCCGATCGTTCACACTGTTGCGGCCAACCTTGACCGGGAAAACGGCACTTGGGTGTATCAGGCGCCGGATCTCCCTGACACCCTGCTTGACGATCAACACAATGCGGATCATTTTCACGCCGCCGGCCGTGGAGCCGGCACAACCCCCAAGAATGACCAGCATAAACAGGAAAAAGGGCAAAAACGACGGCCAGGCGGCATAGTTTTCGGTGTTGAAACCGGTGGTGGTAATCACGGATATCAGTTCAAAGCTGCCCTGCAGCACACTGTTCCAGAAGGTGTAGGTGCCGCTGTAGTACAGATAGCTAACGGTAGCCAGAGAGCCAAAAACAATAATCACACAGTAAAATCGGCACTCAGGGTCGCGCCAGTATTGCCGCAAACTGAAGCTGCGCCAGGCGACGAAATGCAAAGCAAAGCTGATGGCTGACAGCAACATGAAAACCATGGCCAGCAGCATGATGGCCGGGCTGTCAAAATGGCTCAGGTTGGCGTCGTGAGTGGAGAAGCCGCCGGTGCTCACCGTGGCATAGGCGTGGCTCACGGCGTCAAAAAGCGACATGCCCGCCAGCCAGTACGTCAGCCCGCAGGCCAAAGTGAGCGCCAGATAAATAGTAAAGAGCGCCTTTGCCGTTTCAGTGATGCGCGGCGTAAGCTTGCTGTCCTTGATGGGGCCGGGCGTCTCCGCACGATATAGCTGCATACCGCCAATGCCCAGCATGGGCAGAACCGCAACCGCAATCACTACAATACCGATACCACCCAGCCATTGCAGTTGCTGGCGGTAATAGAGCACAGAGCGCGGCAGGGCGTCCAGACCGGTTAACACCGTGGCGCCGGTGGTGGTCAACCCGGATACCGACTCAAACACCGCGTCGGTGAAGCTCAGCTCGGTTGCCTCCGAGAACACGAACGGCAGACTGCCGAACAGAGCCAGTACCGACCAGAACAGGGCGGTGACCAGAAAACCGTCCCGAGTGCGCAGTTCCTGAGCCACATCGTGTACCGGATACCAGAGCAGCAGGCCGGTGGCCAGGGTAATGGCAAATGCCAGAATAAAACTGAAGTGGCCATTGTCCGCATACCAGAAGGCCACCAGGGTTGGCGGCACCAGGGTAAGGCTGAACAGCATCAGCAGCATGCCCAGAATGCGAAAAATGACCGGAAAGCGCATGAGAGCCGTCTAGAAAAAGGAGAAGGCCACCTGGAACAGCCTCTCGATGTCGCGGGTGTAACGTTTGTCGACCAGAAAAACGATGACATGGTCGCCCGACTCGATCACCAGATTGTCGTGAGCAATCAGTACCTGATAGTCGCCGTTGCTGCCGTCCTCGCGCACGATAGCTCCTATGGACGCGCCCTCTGGCAGGTCTATATCTTCAATGGCGCGACCAACAACCCTGGAAGTCTTGGTGTCGCCGTGGGCGATGACTTCGATGGCCTCTGCCGCTCCGCGTCGCAGAGAGTGAACGTTGACGATGTCACCCCGTCGCACGTGGGTGAGAAGACTGCCAATGGTGGCCTGTTGCGGTGAAATGGCGATGTCGATGTCGCCACCCTGCACCAGATCGACGTAGGCCGGGTTGCTGATCAGTGTCAGTACCTTGCGCGCGCCCAGCCGTTTGGCCAGCATCGACGACATGATATTGGCCTCGTCGCTGTTGGTAACGGCCAGAAATACATCGCAGTCTTCGATGCTCTCTTCCAGCAACAGGTTCTGGTCCGAAGCGCTGCCCTGCAAAACGATGGCGCGTTCAAGCTTGCGCGACAGGAACGCTGCCCGCTCGCTGGCGTATTCGATGACCTTGACCGAATAACGCTTCTCCAGCTTGAGCGCCAGGCTCAGGCCTATGTTGCCGCCGCCGGCGATGACCACGCGCTTGTAGGGGCGGTCCAAACGGCGCAGCTCGCTCATGACCGCGCGAATGTCTTCCCGCGCGGCAATAAAAAACACTTCGTCGTCGGCTTCAATGACGGTGGAGCCCTGGGGCGTAATGGCGTGATTGCGGCGGTAGATAGCGGCCACCCGTGTGTCTATTTTGGGCATGTGCTTGCGAATGAAACGCAGCTCCTGGCCCACCAGCGGCCCGCCGTAGTAGGCGCGAACGGCCACCAGCTGAACGCGCCCACCGGCAAAATCCACCACCTGCAGCGCGCCCGGGTGCTCCACCAGGCGGAAAATGTAGTTGGAGACGATCTGCTCCGGGCTGATGATTACATCCACCGGAATGGCGTCCTTGTGAAACAGTCCGGCGTAGCCGGCGTATTCCTGGGAGCGCACCCTGGCAATTTTGGTAGGCGTGTGAAACAGACTGTGGGCGAGTTGGCAGGCAACCATGTTGATTTCGTCGTCGCTGGTGACGGCAATCAGCATTTCGGCATCTTCTATGCCGGCCTGGATCAGCACGCTGGGATGCGATGCGTGGCCGCAGACCACGCCAATGTCAATACGGTCGCGCAGTTCGCGCAGGTAGGTCTCGTCGCGATCCACCACGGTGATGTCATTGGCTTCGCTCGACAGGTTGGTGGCCAGCGTGGCGCCGACTTGTCCGGCACCTAAAATCACGATTTTCATGGTTCTGCAGATGCGCCCTTTGTCATGAGTGAGCAGGCACGCTGGGGTGTCAGGCGCTTTTCCTGATTACAGCATAAAAGAAGCCGTCGTGTTCACCGGTAGTGGGCAACAACTGCCGCCCACAGCTGCGGGCTGTGCCCCAGCTGGCCTCTATCGGCTGACAGTGGGCGTCTGCAGTGGCGTTGATGAAGGCATGCACGCCCAGGTCGTTTTCTTCAGGCAAAACGGAGCAGGTGGCATAAAGCAATAACCCACCAGGCTTCAGGGTGGGCCAGAGCGCGTCCAGCATCCGTCGCTGCAGCGCCACCAGCTTATCAATATCGCTTGGCCTGCGCAGCAATTTGATATCGGGATGGCGGCGTATCACGCCGGTGGCTGAGCAGGGTGCGTCCAGCAGAATGCGGTCAAACAACTGTCCGTCCCACCAGGTCGCGGTCTCGGCCGCATCGGCGGCCTTCAGCTTGGCCTTCAATTGCAGGCGCTGCAGATTTTCCTCAACCCGCCGCAGCCGCCCGGCATCCACATCCAGTGCCAGCAACTCTGCCAGCTGTGGCTGAAACTCCAGAATATGACAAGTCTTGCCGCCCGGTGCGCAGCAGGCGTCCAGTACGCGCTGCCCGGGCGCCAGATCCAGCAACAGCGGCGTCAACTGCGCAGCTTCATCCTGCACGCTGGCGTCGCCCTCGTCAAAACCCGGCAGGTTTTGCACGGCAACGGCGGTGTCCAGGGTGATGCCGCCAGGGCTGAAGCGAGTAGGGCGGGCAGCTATTGCGCACTCGGTCAAACGCTGAAGGTAAGCGTCTACGGTGGTGCGTTGCCGGTTTACTCTGAGCGTCAGTGGGGGGTGGGCATTGTTGGCTTCTGCCACCGCCTGCCACTGGTCTGGCCAGGCCCGCCGCAAGCGTTGGAGCAACCAATCCGGGTGACTGAAGCGATAACCGGGGTCGGACTGCCAGCTATCGGGTGGTGACTCGCAGGCGCGCTGCAAATTGCGCAGCACCGCGTTGATCAATTTGGCAGCCCACGGCTTGCCAAGCTCGCGGGACGCGTCCACGGTGGCAGCCAGAGCGGCGTGCGGCGGAATGCGTGACTCCAGCAGTTGATGAAAGCCCAGGTACAGCAGGGCGGTCAGCTCGGCGTCTTTGGGTTTGAAAGCCTTGCGCAGGTACTGCGAGGCCAGAAAAGCATAGCGTTCATGAAATCTGCAAACGCCAAAACACAGATCCTGCAGCAGTGCCTGGTCCTTTGCGGATAAGGCACGACCCGCATCCGGCAAGGCCTGACTCAGTGATTTCTGATCGCGAATGACCCTGGCGAGCGCCACAGCGGCCTGTGCCCTGACGGACAAAGTCATGTGGGGTCTACGCCCAAACGCACGCCCGGTGCCCATTTTTGCGCTGCGCCATTGACCACAGCCTGAGCGGACATGGCCTTTTTGCCGGGCAGCTGCACTTGCTCAAGTTGCAAGGCGGTATTGCCACCGCAGGCGACGGTCAGTGTCGGGGTGACACTCAATACCGTACCGGGAGACGCGTCATGAGGTTGAGTGACGGCCGCCGCCGAAAATACGCGCAGGCGCTGCTGGTCAAAGGTGGTGTAGGCTACCGGAAAGGGGTTGAAAGCCCGCACGCGGCGCTCAATAAGCGGTGCCGGTTGCTGCCAGTCGATGAGTGCTTCCTGTTTATCCAGCTTGTGCGCATAGGTGGCCTGAGTATTGTCTTGCGTCTCGGCCTGCACGCTACCCGCAGCCAACTGTTCCAGTGTCTGCAGCAGGGCGTCCGGCCCCAGTGACGCCAGTCGGTCGTGCAGACTCTGGGCAGTGTCTTCGGCTAATACGGGGCAGTACACCTTGTGCAGCATGGCGCCGGTGTCCAGGCCTGCATCCATTTGCATGATGGTGATTCCCGTCTCTGCGTCGCCCGCTTCGATGGCGCGCTGAATGGGAGCGGCCCCGCGCCAGCGTGGCAGCAGGGAGGCGTGGACATTGATGCAGCCCAGTCTTGGCAGTTCCAGCACCGCGTTGGGAAGCAGCAAACCATAGGCCACCACCACCATGAGATCCGCCTGCCACTGCGCCAGTTCATCCAGGGCTTCGGGAGATTTGAAATTGAGCGGTTGCCGCACGGGCAGACCGGCCGCTTGCGCCACCTGCTTGACGGCACTGGCCGCAAGTTTTTTTCCACGCCCGGCGGGGCGATCGGGCTGGGTGTAGGCGCACACTATCTGGTGCTTGCTGCCCAGCAGAGCAGACAGATGTTGGGCAGCAAACTCCGGCGTGCCGGCGAAGACAATCTTCAGGGCTTCGGACGTGGGCATGGCGGGCCTTGTAGGTGATGGAAGCTGGCGCTTACGCCCGCTGTTGTTTTTCCAGCTTGTGGCGAATCCGCGTGCGTTTCAGCGGCGAGATATGATCGACAAACAGCCGGCCATTGAGGTGGTCGCACTCGTGCTGAATGCATACCGCCAGCAGGCCTTCAGGCTCCATGGTGAAGGCTTGGCCGTCGGCATCCAGAGCGCTGACCCGCACCTTCAACGGACGGCTGACCTTTTCATAGAAGCCGGGCACGCTAAGGCAGCCCTCTTCATAGTCCACCTGCTCCTGATCCAGTACCTCAATCCGCGGGTTGATGAACACCAGCGGCTGGTCGCCTTCCTCGGACACATCAATCACCACAATCTGCTCGTGGATGTTGACCTGGGTGGCGGCAAGGCCTATACCGGGCGCTGCATACATGGTTTCAAACATGTCGGCCACAATCTGGCGCACGCGGTCGTCAACCTCGGCTACCGGCTGCGCCTGGGTACGAAGACGCGGATCAGGAAATGTGAGTATGGGTAATAGAGCCATGAGCCTTTGTGACAAACTTCTAGTAATCGGGTAAATTCGGCTGCTAACATTGGGCGGCGCAACTACTATTAAAGTCTTACTGCGCCAATTCCGCCGCGACTTCGGCTGCGACCCTGCCAGCATTGGACTATTATAACGTTAATAATTCCCTAGAGCCGCATGGTATAGGACCACTCGTATGAAAAAAAGCTTATTGGGACTGCTGGGAGCCTTACTGTTCAGTCAGGCAATCGCAGAAGCGCCCATCCTCCGATCCGAGACTCCACAGCGCTATACGGTTGTGCAAGGCGACACGCTTTGGGGTATTTCCAATCGTTTTCTGCAAAACCCGTGGATGTGGCCTGAAATTTGGCACGCCAACACGCAAATTGCCAACCCTCACCTGATCTACCCAGGCGATGAGATTCGGTTGGTGTATGTCGACGGCCAGCCCCGACTGGTGGTGGATTCCTCAAACCGAGTGGTCAAGCTATCTCCCGAGGTGCGTTATGTGGACGATGCAGGAGCCATTCCTTCCATTCCTCTGGAGCGCATCAACAACTTCCTCTCCCGCAGCCGCATCATGTCGCTGGAGCAAATCGAGCAAGCGCCGCATGTCATCTCGGGTGAATCCAAGCGGTTGGTGCTGGGCAAGGGTGACCGGCTGTACGCGCGAGGGGAGTTTGACGGAGACGTGGCCGTGTACGGCATATTCCGCAAAGGCGAGACCTACGTCGATCCAGAAACCGGCGAGCAACTGGGCGTGCAGGCGATTGACATAGGCTCTGGCAAGATGCGGGCCCTGGATAAAGGCATTGCCACATTGCTAATGACGCGCACCACCGAAGAGGTGCGCGTGGGAGACCGCTTGCTCACCGAAGAACAGCGCCCGCTGGCGGCTACCTTTTTCCCTTCGGCGCCGGAGCAGGACGTTAATGCGACCATCATCGCGGTTGAAGGCGGCGTCACCCAGGTGGGGCAGATGGATGTGGTGGTGATCAACCGCGGCGAACGCGAAGGCATGAAGACCGGCAATGTGCTCGCCGTGTACAAGGTTGGCGGTACGGTACGCGACCGCGTCAAAGGCGATATGGTCAATTTGCCGGACGAGCGCGCGGGGTTGGTCATGGTATTCCGAACCTTCGAGAAGCTGAGCCTGGGCCTGGTGCTGGAAGCCGACCGTCCACTGGCGGTGCGTGACTTGGTTCGCAATCCCTAGTTCATTGCAGCAGGTGACTGGCTTAGCCGTTGCTTTGCCAGTCATACTGCCTTAGGTAATTTCCGCCGCTTGTGGGGTCTCCACAGGCGTCGGGTTTGGTGTGTAGCTGAACTTGCTGCCAGGCTTGCGTCAGTCAGCCGACAATTCAGCAGACAAATGAGATTCACGGACGATGCTTAGCCCCAGAGAACAGCTCCTGTTATTGCAACGCCTGCCGGAAACCGGTTCCGGTACTTACTGGCGCCTGCTGGATGAATTCCCCACCCTCAAGACCGCCCTGGAAGCACCCCTGGATGTGCTCGCCGCCAGCTTGGCGCCGGCGGCCCTGAAAACCTTGGCACAGTATCGTCGCGACGGCGACCACAGCCCCATTTTGCGCCAGGTTCGCGCAGACCTGGCCTGGCTGCAGCAACACGATATCCAGGTGTTGGACACCCACAGCGAACACTACCCCAAGCTGCTGCGGGAAACCCGCCGCGCGCCACCGGTGCTCTATGTTTGGGGGGATCCTACCGTGCTTTCCCTGCCGCAGATTGCTGTGGTTGGCAGTCGCAGCCCAACACCCGGCGGGCGGGACAACGCCGCCCGTTTTTCCCAGGAACTGGCCGGTAAGGGGGTGACTATTACCTCAGGGCTGGCGCTGGGCGTTGATGCCGCTGCCCATCAAGGCGCTTTGTCCGGCAACGGCAAAACGATAGCCGTGCTTGGCACCGGTATAGATCAAATCTACCCCCAACGGCATCTACAGATGGCGCAGGCCATAGTGCGTGCCGGTGGCGCGGTCATCACCGAGTTTCCGCTGGGTACGTCGCCTCAGCCGGCCAACTTTCCGCAGCGCAACCGTATTATCAGC
Source organism: uncultured Cellvibrionaceae bacterium (assembly GCA_964399955.1). Classification (GTDB taxonomy): domain Bacteria; phylum Pseudomonadota; class Gammaproteobacteria; order Pseudomonadales; family Cellvibrionaceae; genus CAYNST01. The sequence goes on from CAYNST010000033.1 coordinate 21,431, forward strand.
GGCCTTTGTTTTGGTGTGCTGGTGGTTGAGGCGGCCATCAAAAGTGGTTCGCTGATCACCGCTCGGTATGCGTTGCAGCAGGACAGAGAAGTGTTTGCCATTCCCGGGTCCATCCACAACCCACTGAGCCGCGGCTGCCACGCATTGATAAAAGACGGCGCCAAGCTGGTTGAGACCGCGCAAGACATCATTGACGAAATACAGGGCTTCTTGTCGCTGAAGTGGCAGGAGCTGGATCTGGCGCCCAGTCTGCAGGCGCTTGAGTCAGATGAAGAACTGATAGAAAGCGAACACGAAGACCGGATTCTGGAGCAGCTGGGGTATGATCCGGTGTCCCTTGATCTCCTGGTTGAGCGCACCGGCGTTGCAGCCGGAGAGCTGACCGCCAGCTTGCTGACCATGGAGTTGAAAGGTTTGGTGGGGAATATGGGCGCGGGCTATACCCGGGCGTTTCCAGCCGCCCGGGGCAAGGATTTGGCGCTCAAGCACAGCTAGTTGCGTGGCCGCCGCCGTCCTATTGTCCGCTATCATCTGCGCCGGACTTCCGTTTTTTATGCGCTGGTGCAGTTATTCAATTCATCGCGCAAGCTGAATAGCTCCGCGCTTGCCGTAGGGGCAGCAATTGCGGTAAGTTTCTGGCCCATCTACTTGGTACCGGCAGCCGAGGCCCCGCCCGCATGAATTATCGGCATCACCCGCGTTTGCTTGCTTGCGCCCGCACCCTGCACGGCGGAGGTGTAGTGGCCTATCCGACCGAAGCCGTCTGGGGCTTGGGCTGCCTCCCCTTCCACCAGCACGCCGTGCAGCAAATTTTGTCGCTCAAGCACCGGCCGGCGTCAAAGGGCCTGATACTGGTGGCGGCGCGCATCCAGCAGCTGGAGTTTATCCTCTGCGACCTTACGGCCAGGCAGAGGCAGCCTCTGGAGGACCGGTGGCCCGGCCCCTGGACCTTTCTGGTACCGCATCAAGACCGCCTGCCCGCCTGCGTCACCGGTGAACATTCAAGCGTTGCCGTAAGAGTAAGCGCTCACCCGGTGGTGGCCGCTCTGTGTGACCTGGCCGGCGGGCCCATTGTGTCCACATCTGCCAACCCGCAGGGGCTGCCGCCCGCACGCTTCGGCTTTCAGGCGCGGCGTTACTTTCGCACCCAGGTGGCATACGCTCCCGGCCGGGTCGACCTGTCAGCCAAACCCAGCCGCATCTGCGATCTACTGACCGGCGAGATTCTGCGGCCCTGATCTGCCACCCATAGCCAGCACTTCATTATTCACCAGCCTTGGAACCTTTTATGTCCACTCCTGATAAACACGCCGTTAAGCATTACCTGATGGACCTGCAGGACCGCATTTGCAGCACTTTAAGCCAGGTTGATGGCAAGGGCCGTTTTGAAGAAGACAGCTGGCAACGCGCGGAGGGCGGCGGTGGTCGTTCCCGCGTCGTTGCCAATGGGGCCGTGTTCGAGAAGGGTGGCGTCAATTTTTCCTATGTCTCCGGTGAGCAAATGCCCACTTCGGCGACCGCTCACCGGCCCGAGCTGGCCGGCCGCCGCTTCGAGGCCATGGGCGTGTCGCTGGTGATGCACCCGCACAACCCCTATGTGCCCACCAGCCACGCCAATGTGCGCTTTTTCATTGCCGAGAAGCCCGGTCATGAACCCGTATGGTGGTTTGGTGGTGGCTACGACCTTACTCCCTACTACGGTTTTGACGAAGACTGTCGACACTGGCATCGCACGGCACAAACTGCCTGCCAGCCTTTTGGCGCCGAGGTGTATCCCCACTTCAAGCAATGGTGCGACGAGTATTTTTATTTGAAGCATCGAAACGAGCCGCGTGGGGTAGGCGGCCTGTTCTTTGACGATCTCAATCAGCAGGGCTTTGAGCAGAGCTTTGCGTTGATGCAGGCGGTGGGAAACAGCTACTGCGACGCCTACGCCCCCATAGTAGAGCGGCGCAAGGCCATGGAATTTGGTGAGCGGGAGCGGCAGTTTCAGCTGTATCGCCGCGGCCGCTATGTGGAGTTCAACCTGGTCTACGACCGTGGTACGCTGTTTGGGCTGCAAACCGGTGGCCGCACGGAGTCCATCCTGATGTCGCTGCCGCCGTTGGTGCGCTGGGATTACAACTGGCACCCCGAGCCCGGTACGGCAGAGCACAAGCTGTACACCGATTTTCTCCAACCACGGGACTGGCTCTGAACCATGGATAGCTACGCCGTTATCGGCAACCCCGTAGAGCACTCCAAATCCCCCGACATCCACCGCCTTTTTGCCGAGCAGACCGGGCAGCAACTTGTCTACCGAAAGCTGTTGGGGCCGCTGGACGCCTTTGCGGCCACTGCGCAGCAGTTTTTCGCCGACGGTGGCCGAGGTCTAAACGTCACCGTTCCCTTCAAGGAAGAAGCCTATGCCCTGGCGAATGCCTTGACCGACCGCGCCCGCCAGGCGGGAGCGGTCAACACCCTGGCCGTGCAGGCCGACGGGACCCTGCTGGGGGACAACACCGATGGCGCGGGGCTGAGTCTTGATCTGGCTTTGCAGGGGTGGCCGATAGCCGGCCGGCGGCTGTTGATCATTGGCGCCGGTGGTGCCGTGCGCGGTGTGCTTGGCCCACTGTTGGCGCAAAAGCCCGCCGGCATAACCATTGCCAACCGCACGCCCGCCAAGGCGGTGAAGCTTGCGTCAGTGTTCGAGGCGGCGGGGCCGGTGCAGGGCTGCGGTTTGGCGGAGCTCGGCGACCGGCCATTTGATTTGGTCATCAACGGCACATCCGCAGGTTTGAGTGGCGACCTGCCGCCGGTGCCCGCCACAGTGTTTGCCTCCGGCGCCGCGGCCTACGATATGGTTTACGGAGCGGAGCCCACTGTCTTCCTGCAGTGGGCCCAGGCGCAAGGGGTGACAAAGCTTGGCGATGGTCTGGGCATGTTGGTGGGGCAGGCGGCCGAGTCGTTCAGTCTGTGGCGCGGCGTGCGCCCGCAGACCGCGCCGGTGATTGCGGCCCTGCGGGCTCAACTGTGCAACTCGGCCTCTTCCAGATAGCTGCTTTTGAGCTTTACGTAGTTCTGGGCCGAATAGCTGAAAAACGCCCGCTCGGCCTCCGACAGCGGGCGGGCCTGGCGGCAGGGGTTGCCCATATAAACAAACCCGGACGCCAGCGTCTTGCCGGGCGGCACCAGGGTGCCGGCGGCAATAATCACCTCGTCTTCCACGGTTGCGCCATCCAGTATCACTGCTCCAATTCCCACCAGCACCCGGTTGCCGATGCGGCAGCCGTGCAGGCAGGCCTGGTGACCAATGGTGACCTCCTCACCGATCAGCAGTGGCCAGCCCTCGGGGTTGAAGTCACTGGCGTGGGTGATGTGCAGAACGGCGTTGTCCTGCACGCTGGTGCGCGCGCCTATGCGGATATGGTGCATGTCTCCGCGAATGACGGCCCCGGGCCAAACCGAGCAGTCCGCCCCCAGTTCTACATCGCCAATGACGCAGGCGGCGGGGTCAACGTAGACACCCGCCGCCAGTTTGGGTTGGTGATTTTTATACGTGCGCATGGTCATAAGCTTAACTCTTGAGGTTCAGCGATTGATATTGCGGTATGCAGCCTCCAGATTGGGTATGAGAAACTGCTGAAAATTGTCCCGCGGTGTCGTGGGGTTGTAGCATGTTCTTGCGTACATTTCACTTACCGCGACCGCCACGGCCGCGCCAATCAGGAACCCAGTCATGTCACAGTCGGAAGCCAATCCTCTGCTGCAGGAATGCCGCCTGCCGCCTTTCAGCCAAATTCAGGCAAGCCACATTGTGCCTGCCATCCAGACGCTGACGCAGCAGAACCTGACCGCCCTTGAGCAACAGCTGCAGAGTCTGGGGGAGCCGGACTGGAAGAACCTGGCGGCACCGCTGGAGGCGCGGGAAGACCGCCTGAGCCAGGCCTGGGCGCCGGTGAGTCATCTAAACAGTGTGGCCAATACACCGGAGCTGCGTCAGGCATTTGAGCAGGCCGTGGCGGTTCTTACCGGCTACAACACTGCCATGGGGCAGAATGAAAAGCTCTATGCCAGTTACAAGGCTCTACGTAACGGCCCGGCTTTCAAGGGGTTGCGACAGGCACAGAGACAGGCAGTGGACAACGCCCTGCGCGATTTTGAATTGGCGGGGGTGGGCCTGGACGCGTCCAGGAAGGCGCGCTACGGGCAGATCAAGACGCGTTTGTCGGAGCTCAGCAATCGGTTTTCCAACAATGTGCTGGACGCCACGCAGGCCTGGAACAAACACGTGGTCGATGAGCAGGAACTTGCCGGCCTGCCTCCCTCGGCGGTGGCTGCGGCCAAGCAGGCTGCCACGACCAAGGGGCTGAGCGGTTGGGTGCTGACCCTGGATGGGCCTGTGTACCTTACCGTTATGACCCAGGCGGACAACCGTGACCTGCGCCGGGAGATGTACACCGCCTATATGACACGCGCCTCGGACCAGGGGCCAAATGCCGGCGAGTACGACAATGCCGAACTGATCGACGAGATCCTGAGCCTGCGGGCAGAGCTGGCGCAGTTGCTGGGCTTCGCCAACTACGCGGAGTTGTCTCTGGCACCCAAGATGGCCAAGTCCCCCGAGCAGGTCGTGAACTTTCTGCGCGAGCTGGCAGAAAAATCCAAACCGGTCGCGGCCGCAGAACTGGAGGAACTGCAGGCTTGGTCAAAACAGCACTACGGCGCAGAACAGCTAGAGGTTTGGGACATCCCCTACTATTCCGAGAAGCTGCGCGAGGCCAAATACAGCGTGTCGCAGGAGGCCCTGCGGCCGTATTTTACCCTGCCCAAGGTGCTGGACGGGCTGTTCGCCGTGGCCGGGCAACTGTTTGGCATCCGGGTGGAGGCCGCCCAGCAGGACGAGCTCTGGCACACTGATGCCAAATTTTTCAATGTGCTGCAGGGTGACCGGGTCATCGCCCAGTTCTATCTGGACCTGTTTGCCCGTGAGGGCAAGCGCGGCGGAGCCTGGATGGCGGAGTGCCGCGTGCGTCGCCAGACAGATTCCGGGCTGCAGATACCGGTGGCGTTCATGGTGTGCAATTTCAACGCACCGGTGGACGGCAAACCCGCGCTCTTGACGCACAGCGAGGTGACGACGCTGTTCCACGAATTTGGTCATGGCCTGCATCATCTGCTGACCCAGGTGGATGTGGCTGCGGTCAGCGGCATCAACGGGGTCGCCTGGGACGCGGTGGAACTGCCCAGTCAGTTTATGGAAAACTGGTGCTGGCAGCGCTCAGTCCTGAAGCAGCTGACCGCCCATGTCGACACAGGCGAACCGCTGCCCGAGGCAAGCATTGACAACCTGATAGCCGCCAAAAACTTCCAGTCGGCGCTGATGATGATGCGCCAGATCGAGTTTGCACTCTTTGATTTACTGGTGCATATGCATTGTGCCGACGCGAACTTTGAAGGGGTTCAGGCGCAGTTGGATGCTGTGCGCCAGGAGGTGGCGGTGGTTCAGCCGCCGGCGTTCAACCGCTTTCAGCACGGCTTCAGTCATATCTTTGCCGGCGGTTATGCTGCGGGCTACTACAGCTACAAGTGGGCAGAAGTCCTGTCTGCGGATGCCTTTTCGGCCTTTGAGGAAAACGGCCTGTTTGATCAGGCAACCGGGCAAAAATTCCTGCAGGAAATTCTGCAAAAAGGCGGTTCGCAAGATGCCATGGCGCTGTTTCAAAACTTTCGTGGCCGCGAGCCACAGATGGACGCACTGCTGCGCCACAGCGGTATCAGCAGATGAGCGCAAAAAGACGGTTCATAGCCGGGGCCACTTGCCCCGCGTGTAAAGCGCTGGATACCATCGTCATGTTCAGCGAAGAGGCAACCGACTACCGCGAATGTGTGCAGTGCGGCTTCAAGGATCAAATGCGGCTGCAATCGGCCCCGCGTGAACTGGATACCCGGGTCAATAGCGCTCTGCAGCCGGTGGAAGCGCAGGTTGTCAAAATCGTTATGCCAAGAGATCCGGGCACATCAGACGGCCAGTAAACCGGGTTCAGTGCACCGCTTGTGGGGGCTGCTCGGGGTCCAGCAGAATGGACAGCGAGCAGTCTTCGGCAAAACACGGCCATTGCGCCAGGTGCTTGCGCCAGTCGCCCTTTCTGTATCCATTCATGAACTCGGCAATATTGTTCTTCTGGGCCAGATCCTCGGGGTTGAACAACAGCTCCACTGTGTAGTGCACCGCCAGATCCAACTGATTGGCAAATGTCTCTCCCAGCAGCTCGTGCACAATGATGTTGGACATGGTCATATCCATGGGGGCCAGGGGCTCGCCACAGAGCATTATCAAACGGTCATTGATTTCTTCGATCAGTCGGTGCGCCAGGTAAGCCTTGTCCAGCAGGTGTTGCAGGCCTGGCTCCGGCTCGCTGCCTGTTGACGCGGCAAAAAATTCTTCTGCAATCCGAATGAAGATTTTCCCCTCCGAATAAATTCTCGCCTCCTTCATGCAATGGGTCAGCGCCTCCAGAAAGTCCGGCACGTTCTGCAGATAGCGGCAGGTAAATTCAAACAGCGCGTCGTGCGGGTTGTTCTTGGGCAACTGCACGGCCTTGTGCATGCGCGGTGCCACCAGTGCAAGCAAGTCTCTGAAGGCATGAGAGCGTGCTTCCTGTTGTTGGGCCTGGTGGATGCGTTCGCGGATAAGTTGAGAGGGTGTCTGCTTCATTGACTGTAGGACCTGGGCAAGTCTCAATTTTGAGCAAATGGCTCAGTCTGTCCCATCTTCTGGGAAGGCCCTTGGCCGGCTGGCGTCTCAAAGGAGCCAGGTCACGGCATCAATGTGCGGTCTGGACCTTGGAAGAGAAGACCATTAAACTCCACCGGCTGACGCAGAAGCGCGCTCGACACGCTGCAAAAGTGGAGGGTCAATTTAACATAGGTGGCTCAAAAAAAGATCTTTTATTGATTTTTGCCCCACTTTGTGGCTTCCTTATGCGGCTTTTTGCCGCTGAAGCCTGTGCGCGCCGGCGGCCAGCACCTGCGCAGAGTCTTGTACGAATCCGCGATTAGATAATTTCTACTGCATTTTCAACGCGTTAGCGCTGATTCCAGCTGCTGCTGGCAGCCGTGCCTGAGATCTGGCACAAAATGCACTGTTTACTTTGGGTGAGGTTGAGGCTCGTCGCCATGCACCTTCTGGTGTGCGTGGTGCGCCATCTGCTTCCGCGCTGGGGCGGCACAACTTCATACGATTGGCTAGCGCCTGCCGGTTTCGCCGCAGCACGGCTTAAAGGTTTTAGATTGAAACATTCAAGTTGGAGAGGGTAATGCTGAATCTCATTGCACGGTTGTATTCATTGCCGTTGATGGCCCTGGCTGCAGCGCTTGCGCCCCTGCAGGCCAAGGCCGACGGCTGGCCCCTCAATATGCCGGTGGGCGTCACCTCGGTAAGCCGGCAGGTGTATGGTCTGCATATGCAGATGATCTGGTGGTGTGTTGCCATTGGCCTGGTTGTGTTCAGTGTGATGGTCTACAGCATGATCATGCATCGTAAGTCGCGTGGCGCCAAGGCTGCAAATTTTCACGAGCACACGACTCTGGAAGTGGTATGGACGGTCATCCCGTTCATGATTCTTGTTGCCATGGCCATTCCAGCGACCACAACACTCAAAGATATGTACGATACCGAGAATTCCGACATAGACATTCTGGTGACGGGCTACCAGTGGAAGTGGCGCTACGAATATCTGTTGCCGGACGGCGAGAACGTCAGCTTCTTCAGTACCATGTCGACGCCCGTCAGCCAGATAACCAACATGGAGGCCAAGTCCGAAGACTATCTGCTGGAAGTCGACGAGCCGGTCTACATCCCGGTTGGCAAAAAAGTGCGTTTTCTGGTGACCTCCGCCGATGTTATTCACTCCTGGTGGATTCCCTCCTTCGCCGTTAAACGCGACGCCATTCCCGGCTATATTCATGAGGCCTGGACCCTGGTGGATGAACCCGGCATCTTCCGCGGCCAGTGTACCGAGCTGTGCGGCAAGGACCACGCCTTCATGCCGGTGGTGGTCCACGCGGTGGAGCAGGAAGAGTACGACGCCTGGCTCATAGAAAAGCGTCAGCTGGCCGAAGCGGTCGCTGAAGCTGCCAAGCAGGTGCTGACCTTTGACGAGCTCTACAGCACCGGTGAATCCGTCTACAACCGTTACTGCGCGTCCTGCCACATGCCGGACGGCAGCGGTGTGGCGGGTACTTTCCCGGCCATTGCCGGTAGCCCGCTGGCGACAGGCCAGATTACTGCGCACCTTGACCGTGTTGTCTACGGTGGGGTGGGTATGCCGCCCTTTGGCGAACAGCTTTCTCCCGTCGACCTCGCCGCAGTAGTCACCTTCCAGCGCAACGCGTTCGGCAATAACATGGGTGATCAGCTGCAACCAGTTGATGTTGTTAATTTCATGCAAGGCCAATAGGAGGTCGTCCATGGCACACGGTCCCGCAAAAGGTCTGTCTCGCTGGTTGTTTACCACCAACCACAAAGACATTGGATCTATGTACATGTGGTTCAGCTTTGCAATGTTTTTCCTGGGTGGCATTTTTGCTCTGATTATCAGGGCAGAACTGTTTGAGCCGGGTTTGCAGATTACTGAGCCCAATTTCTTCAACCAGATGACCACCATGCACGGCCTGGTCATGGTATTTGGTGCGGTGATGCCGGCGTTTGTCGGCTTGGCCAACTGGATGTTGCCCTTGATGATTGGCGCGCCGGATATGGCTCTGCCGCGCATGAACAACCTGAGCTTCTGGATTCTGCCTTTCGCCTTCGCCATGTTGGTGTCCACCTTGTTCATGGAAGGCGGCGGCCCTAACTTCGGTTGGACCTTCTATGCGCCCTTGTCCACCACCTACGGCCCGCCCAGCACCACTTTTTTCATTTTCGCCATACACATTATGGGCGCCAGCTCCATCATGGGTGCCATCAACGTGATTGCCACCATCCTCAACATGCGGGCGCCGGGCATGACCCTGATGAAAATGCCGCTGTTTGTCTGGACCTGGCTGATCACGGCGTTCCTGCTGATTGCCGTTATGCCGGTACTGGCGGGTGTGGTGACCATGATGCTGATGGACATTCACTTTGCCACCAGCTTCTTCGATGCCGCCGGCGGCGGTGACCCGGTATTGTTCCAGCATATCTTCTGGTTCTTCGGCCATCCCGAGGTCTACATCATGATTCTGCCGGCTTTTGGTGTGGTCAGTGAAATCATCCCGACCTTTGCGCGCAAGCCGCTGTTTGGTTATTCCTCAATGGTCTACGCGGTGTCTTCCATCGCCTTCCTGAGCTTCATCGTCTGGGCTCACCACATGTTTAC
>CAYNST010000034.1:0-30584 GCA_964399955.1 uncultured Cellvibrionaceae bacterium
GCAAGGTCTGTTTTATTGATAATCAGCAGGTCGGATTTGGTGATGCCGGGGCCGCCCTTGCGCGGAATTTTATCGCCGGCGGCAACGTCGATGACGTAAAGCGTCAGATCGGACAGTTCCGGGCTGAAGGTTGCCGCCAGGTTGTCGCCGCCGCTCTCAATCAAGATGACGTCCAGATTGGGAAACAACTCCTGCAGATGCGCCACCGCGGATAAATTCATGGAGGCGTCTTCGCGGATGGCGGTGTGCGGGCAGCCGCCGGTTTCCACCCCCATTATGCGCTCGGCGGGCAGCACGTCGTGGCGCAACAGAAATTCGGCGTCTTCGCGGGTGTAGATATCGTTGGTGATGGCGGCGATGTCGTAGTGGTCTTTCAAGCGCTCACACAAACATTTGACCAGGGCCGTTTTACCGGAGCCCACCGGGCCGCCAATTCCAAGTCGCAGTGCGGGTTTTTTCATAACGTGCCCTTCTTAAAGGTAGATAGACAAAATTGATCGGATCAAGAACGGAATAAGCGCGAGTATTGCCGCTCGTGCTGGGCGGATGCCATGGCCAGGCCCGGCAGGCTCAGGCCCAGCTCATCATCCTGCAGCTGCAAAGCACGTTCGCACACGGGCGCAATTCCCGGGATTAATTGCAGCAACAGTTTTTGTGCCTGGGTCTGCCCCAGGGGTACCAGTTTGGTGGCGGCGGCCACTTGGTTTTCCAGCCAGCTGTAGGCAAAGGTGAGCAGTGCGTCCTGCTGCGGCACCTGCCAGTGGTTGCAGGCGCGGGCAAACTGGGTGACGTAGCTGGCTTTGCCGATGTGCAGTGCGGTTTCGCCTTCAAGCTGCAAATCATTGAGCAATCGGCCCAGCGCCAGCCCCAGTTGCTCGTCCTCCAGCAGCAGCTCGCGGGTTTCCCTACAGGCGCGCAGCAGATCGTTCCACTGCTGCAGCTCGGCCGTATCCTGCCGGGCCCAGGCGTGCATGCAGCGCGCCAACACTGGCAGGTCCAGATGGCCAAGACCGGTCTGCAGCAAGGCCGTGAGCCAGTTGGCCAGGTCGTCGGTATTGCGTGACTGGGTTTTCAGCCAGCCGCTGTCCACCGCCCACTCCAGCCCCTGCGAGTAGGCGTAGGCGCCCACCGGCAGTGCGGGGCTGGCCAGGTGCAGCAGATGCAGCAGCGTTGGCGTCATGAAGGGTGGTGCGGCGGGTGCCCTAAGTTCTGGGCGTGATTGGGCGAATGGTCGTGGGCGTGGCTGTGCCCATGTTTGTGACCGTGGTAGGCGCCGTTTTCCGGGTTGAAGGGCTGCTGCAGGCACTCAACTGTCAAGCCCAGCCCGCGCACCATGTCGTCCAGCACGTGGTCGTGCTGATAGCGCAAAAAGCCCACGCCAATCTGCAGCGGCACGTGGCGGTTGCCCAGGTGGTAGGCGGCGCGGGTGAGGGTCAGCGGATCTGTGCTTTGCACCTGACTGACGGTTTCCGGCGCGGCGGTGACCAGTACCAGTGTGCCGTCGCTGCAGCGCAGCCGGTCGCCGTCGGCCAGTACGGTGCCGCGTTCAATAAACCAGCCCAATGGCTGCCCGCAGCGGGTGGTGGTTTTGTGGCGGCTTTTTTGCCGTTCTTCAAAGGTGAGCTCGGCTTCCAGTGCGGGGGCTGCGCTGCCGTCCGCCGGTGCAATTTCATACGCTTCCAACATGGTTTTATTATCCTTGGGTTTCAAAGTGACCGGGCCTGCGCTCAAAACAGAAAGTAGCGCTGCGCCATGGGCAGTATTTTGGCCGGCTCGCAGGTGAGCAGTACGCCGTCGGCGCGCACCTCGTAGGTTTGCGGGTCCACCTCCATCACCGGCTGATAGTGGTTGTGGATCATATGCGACTTCTGCACCGAGCGGCACTGTTTGACCGCTACCAGCCGCCGCTGCAACTCCAGGCTGCCGGCCACACCTGCGGCCTGTGCCGCCGCGCTGACAAAGGTAACCGAGGTAGCCTGCAGTGCCCGCCCGTAAGCACCAAACATGGTGCGGTAGTGTACCGGCTGGGGCGTGGGGATGGAGGCGTTGGGGTCGCCCATGGGGGCGGCGGCGATCATGCCGCCCTTGATGATCAGTGACGGCTTGACGCCAAAAAACGCCGGCCGCCAGAGTACCAGGTCCGCGAGTTTGCCCACCTCCACCGAGCCCACTTCGTGGGCAATGCCGTGGGCGATGGCGGGGTTGATGGTGTATTTGGCGATGTAGCGTTTGAGGCGAAAGTTGTCTGCCCGGCCGTCTTCCCCCAGCGCACCGCGCTGCACCTTCATTTTGTGGGCGGTCTGCCAGGTGCGACAAATGACCTCTCCCACCCGGCCCATGGCCTGACTGTCCGAGGAGATCATGGAGAAGGCACCCAGGTCGTGCAGTATGTCCTCGGCGGCGATGGTCTCTTTGCGGATGCGGGAGTCGGCAAAAGCCACATCTTCCGGAATGTTCGGGTCCAGATGGTGGCAGACCATCAACATGTCCAGGTGTTCGTCCACGGTGTTCACGGTGAAGGGCCGGGTGGGGTTGGTGGAGGACGGCAGCACGTTGGGAAGGCCGCAGGCCTTGATGATGTCCGGCGCGTGGCCGCCTCCGGCACCTTCGGTGTGGTAGGTGTGAATGGTGCGGCCTTTGAACGCGGCGATGGTGTCTTCCACAAAGCCGGATTCATTGAGGGTGTCGGTGTGGATGGCCACCTGCACATCGTAGGCTTCGGCCACGTTCAGGCAGTTGTCGATGGAGGCGGGCGTGGTGCCCCAGTCCTCGTGCAGCTTCAGGCCGCAGGCACCGGCTTCCAATTGCTCATTCAGCCCGGCGGGCAGACTGGCGTTGCCCTTGCCCAGAAACCCCAGGTTCATGGGGAGGCCCTCGGCGGCCTGCAGCATCTTACTGATGTGCCAGGGGCCGGGTGTGCAGGTGGTGGCGTTGGTGCCGGTGGCGGGCCCGGTGCCGCCACCCAGCATGGTGGTTACGCCGCTCATCAGCGCCTCTTCTATTTGCTGCGGGCAAATGAAATGGATGTGGGCGTCGATGCCGCCGGCGGTGAGGATCTGCCCCTCCCCGGCAATTACTTCTGTACCCGGGCCAATCACAATATCCACCCCCGGCTGAATATCCGGGTTGCCGGCTTTGCCGATGCCGCTGATGCGACCGTTTTTGATGGCCACATCGGCCTTGACGATACCCCAATGGTCCAGGATCAAGGCATTGGTAATGACCGTGTCCGCCGTCTCCGCGCTTACGCACTGGCTCTGGCCCATGCCGTCGCGAATAACCTTGCCGCCGCCAAACTTCACCTCTTCACCGTAAACGGTGAAGTCCTTTTCCACTTCCAGCCACAGCTCGGTATCCGCCAGGCGCACGCGGTCGCCCACGGTGGGGCCAAACATGTCGGCGTAGGCGCGCCGGTCAATTCTGCTCATCAGAGATCCCCCATCACTTCGCCGCAAAAGCCATACACGCGTTTCAGGCCGGCAAGCTCAACCAGCTCCACCTCGCGCTCCTGACCGGGTTCAAAGCGTACCGCCGTGCCGGCGGCTATGTTCAAGCGGTAGCCGCGCGCCTTTTGCCGGTCAAACTGCAAAGCGGCGTTGGTCTCGTAGAAGTGGTAGTGGGAGCCCACCTGAATGGGCCGGTCGCCGCTGTTGGCTACGGTGATAGTGACCGTGGCTCGGCCTTGATTGAGGTCTATAAACCCCTCCTGGAGTTGGTATTCACCGGGGATCATGCGCGCTCCTGGGTCAGAGAAAGTCTTGAGTGGGCGATTATGGCCGGTTGGCCCGTGTCAAACGATGGGATCGTGCACGGTGACCAACTTGGTGCCGTCCGGGAAGGTGGCTTCCACTTGCACCTCGTGGATCATCTCGGCGATGCCTTCCATCACCTCGTCGGCGGTGAGTATGGTGCGACCGTAGCTCATTAGCTCTGCCACGGTTTTGCCGTCGCGGGCGCCTTCCATGATGGCGGCACTGATCAGGGCGATGGCTTCCGGGTAGTTGAGCTTCACTCCCCGGGCCTTGCGGCGCTCGGCCAGCAAAGCGGCGGTGAACAACAGCAGCTTGTCTTTTTCCCGTGGGCTGAGATCCATGCTGAACGTCCTCGAAGTTTTACGGATTTGCCCCTGTGTGTTGGGCTTCAAATATCAGGTATTCCAGATGCGCGGTCGCACGGCCTGTTTTTGCACCATAACAGGGCGAAGCGCCTGCCATATCAGTTCAAAGCCGCGCCGACATTGTGCAGCAGAGGGGCCGAGGTAGCGCGCCAGGAACAGGTCGTCTTTCTGGCTCAAGCCCCAGTGGTGTTCATCGCCAAGCGCGCTGAGTTGTTGCAACAGGTCGTCCACCAGCGCCCGGTCCAACTGCACGGTAGCCAGAAATGTGCCACTGGTAAGATTGCCCGCCAGGCCCCAGGGGGCGTGCAAAAAAGCAGCACCGCCCTCAAATAGGTTGCGCTCCAGAAACAACAGCCGCCCATCCCGCCAAAGCTCCAGCTTTTGCTCGCAGCGGCCGGACTCAAAACCTTCACCGCAGGCGCGCCTGCCCAGCGCTATGATATCCCAGGCACAAACCCGGGCGCTGGGCGCCAGGTTGATGCGCGTATACAACAGGCCGTTGGCACCTTCAAAAACAATGGTCTCCTGCGGCAGCCACTCCAGCACGGCGTCTTCGGCCAGGCTCAGCTCTACCTTTTGAACCTGATTTTCCACTGCCCGTGCGGTGGCGTAAATCTTACCGGCGGATGGCGTGGTGATGAGGCTGCGGCCGCCGCTGTGCATTTGCACCTTGATCTGCAGTTCGTCGCCCAGAACCAGGCCGCCAGGCGGGTGCAACAGATAGACATGGGCGCAGCCGTCCGCTTCGGGGTAGAAGGGCCGTTGCACGCGCAATGGCCCAAAATGGTTGTTTTCCAGCAGTCGGCTCCTGCCTGAGCGCAGCCCAACCGCCAACGAAAGATGCGCCAACCACTGCCGAACAGCGGGTGTACGCGTATCAGCCATTGACACGGAGCGCCGTGGCGCTGTGCAAACCGTATTCATACGCAGTGCCAAGCTCTGCTACAGTGAACGCCAGGCACGGAACTTCTGCGGAAGTTAACCCAGCCGCGCGCCCAGTACAACCGATCAGCAAGTACCGTTTGGAGGATCGCACCATGATCAATACATTCACCAAAAAATTGTTTGAAGACATCAACGAGGCGGTTAGCGGCGCGGCCAACGCCGGCCTGTCGCAACCGCAGCTCAAGCAGATGCTGGAAGGCGCACTGCGCAAGGCCCAACTGGTAACGCGCGAGGAATTTGACGCGCAGCAGGCGGTATTGCTGCGCACCCGCGAAAAGGTCGAGCAACTGGAGCGCCAGGTAAGCGCACTGGAAGCCAGGCTGAAGGGCGAGGAACCGCAGGCAAACCTGGATGCGGAATCGCGCGCCAACTGGGAGATGTAAACCCTGGCGTCAAAGCCTGCGTGTGGCCTTATAGGCGCAGTAGGCTTTTTCCAGGCCCGCCAGATCGGGGATAACCAGCTCTTCCACGCCGACGCGCACATGAAACAACTCGTAAATTTGTGTACCGTTGTTAAAGCCCAGAATGTCTTCCTGACTGACATCAATGGCTTTGGCGATGCCCTGGGTGGGAATGGCAATGAAGGGTACATCCTCATTGACACCGGTATTATTGAACACAGCGATCCGGCCGTTGGGGTTGATGCCCGCCACCGAGCCGCCGTTGAGTTTTTCAAAACTGAGTAGCGGTACGCGACCGTTGCGCCAGCTGTAAAAGCCCAAGAACCAGTCCGGGCCGCTGTTGTCGGGGAAGATGGGCGCCACCATGGCCATCTCTGCTATGGCCACGGTGGGCACGATGAGCGTTTGCGCCTTGATCGGGATCATCGTGCAGTTCAGGCTCTCACCCTGCACAAGCGCGTTATTGCTGTCTGCCTGTTTGCTCATAAACCTACTCTGATCGTTTGCGTTGTAAGCCCCGTTAACGCGAGGCGCATCAATACAGGCTGGTGCTAGCCCGGTCTTAGGTGCGGCTGCTGCTTGGCCAAGGCCAGCCTGTGGTGCAGCCGCACCAATTGCCGGGCAAGCTCTGAAGGCTCTGCGGCAAAGTCTGCGCAACCGCGCGCCTGTACGCTGACCGGCATGGAGTCTACCGTGCAACTTTCGGCGGACTGAACCCATACCCTGCCGCCCAGCTTGTGCAGCAAGGAGCAACTTTTGGCGCCATCATCACCCATACCGGAAAAAATAATGGCACCGCCCCGCGCGCCATAGATGCGCGCCACTTTGGCCACCACCTGGTCGATGCAGGGGCGAAACCGGCTGCACCAGGCGGTCCCATTGGGGGAGATTACGCCGCTGTCGCTCAGCTCAATTTGCTCCACCGGCGCCACCAGGTACACCGTCTGCTCCCGCACCACGCGCGCAACATCCGTGTGCTCCACCGGCCAGGGGCTTTGTTTGGCCATAACCCGCTGCAGGTTGGCCATGCCGCGCTGGTCCATGTGCTGCACGTACAGAAACGCAACGCCGGGAAGGACGGCGGGCAAGGCCTTTAAAAACTGCACCACCGCTTCCGGCCCACCGGTGGATGCGCCCAATACCCAAACCCACTCGGCGCGGCGTCTGGGCGTCTGACCAATGACGGCCGGCAGCTCGCGCACCAACTGCTTGAGCTTGGCGGCCAGGCGGCGTTCTCGGCTCAGCCGCCAGGCCTCCATTGACAAGTCGTCCAACTCCTCGGGAGCTTCCTCGTCAAAGATGACCGGTACATCCCGCTCGTCGAGCTGGTCAATCACGGCTTGAACCGACGGCTCCTGCAGATCCAGGTTGACCAGCCAGCAGTCTGCCTCGGGCAACACCTCCGGCGCCGGCTGGCTCAGCAAATAGGCCGCCGCCAGTTCACAGCCTGCGCCCTTGACCAGGCGTGTCAGGTCCTCCCACTGCTGCAGGCTGGCGGCCAACACTCCGACTCTTGGCCCGAGCGTCATAGCCCGGCATCAAGCCGTCTGGGTCTGCTGTTGCAGCAGTGTTTCTATCATTCTCAGCAGCGGCTCTTCCTGGTAGGGCTTGCCCAAATACTCGTTCACCCCGATGCTCAGGGCGTGCTGGCGATGTTTGTCGCCGGTGCGCGAGGTGATCATAATGATGGGCAAATGCTTCAGGCGGCTGCTGGAGCGAATGATTTTGGCGGTCTCAAAGCCATCCATGCGCGGCATTTCAATGTCCAGCAGCATCAGGTCCGGCATATTTTCCTGCAACAGTTGCAGCGCATCCACGCCGTCTTTGGCCGTAATTACATCAAAACCTGCGCGCTCAAGAAAGCGGCTGGTTACCTTGCGCACCGTTACCGAGTCATCCACTACCATAATGGTTTTGTGGCTCTCTTCTTTTTCTGGTTCTTCTTCGCGCCTGGCCAGCATGCGTTGCGCCTGGGGTGCCCCCAGAAAGGCCACCTCCCGGCGCACCAGGGCGTGCGGGTCGAGGATGATCACCACACTGCCATCGCCCATTACCGTGGCGCCGGAAACCCCTTGCACGGCGGCAAATTGCGGCCCCAGGCTTTTCACCACAATTTCACGGCTGCCCATTAGCCCGTCCACCTGCAGGGCCATGGTGTGCAGGCCGGAGCGCACCAGAATGACCGGCAGAGGCAGTACCTGACCGTCCAGACGAGGCTGGAAGTCAGGGCTTAGCAGTACACCCAAATGGCGCACCTGGTAGTTTTCGCCGGCGTATTCAAAGCGGGCTTCAGGATGACTGTAGTAGTGCTCCAGCTCGAAGGGGCTGACGCGCACAATGCCCTCGATGGTGTTGAGCGGTATGGCGTAGGACTCCAGCCCCAACTGCACCATCAAGGCGCGGTTCACGGAGACGGTAAACGGCAGCCGCACCGTAAACTGGGTACCGACGCCGCTCCTGGAGTCGATCACCATGGAGCCGCCCAATTGCTTGATCTCGGCGGCAACTACATCCATACCCACTCCGCGGCCGGAGATCTGGGTGACGTTTTCTGCGGTGCTGAAGCCGGCCTGCAGAATAAACTGCATGACGTCGTGATCGCTGAGTTCGGCGCCTTCGGCCATCAGCCCACGCTCCAGCGCTTTTTCACGCACCCGCTGCAGGTTGATGCCGCGGCCGTCATCTGCCAGGCGCAACAGAATATCGCCCCCTTCACGCGCCAGACTCAGCAGAATGCGGCCGGTTTCGGGTTTATGGCTTGCCAGCCGGTCTGCGGGCGATTCGATACCGTGGTCCACGGCGTTGCGCAGCATGTGTTCCAGCGGCGCCACCATGCGCTCCAGTACCGAGCGGTCCATTTCGCCTTCGACGTTGTCCAGCTCAAAATTGACCTGCTTGCCCAACTCGCCGGATACCTGGCGCACTATGCGGCGCAGGCGGGGCACCAATCTTGAGAAAGGCACCATACGCGACCGCATCAGCCCTTCCTGCAGCGAGGAGTTGATGCGCTGTTGCTGCAACAACAGTGTTTCTGTGCCGCGCAGCTTGTCCTTGAGGGTGTTTTTCAGGTCCGACAGATCCGACGCAGACTCCATCAGCGAGCGGGTGAGCTGCTGCAACTGGGAGTAGCGGTCCATCTCCAGCGGGTCAAAGCCCTCGTGAGCCGCCATCTGCTCCTGACGGAAGAGCACCTGTGCTTCGGTTTCCATGTCCAGGCGGCGCAGCTGCTCATTGAGGCGCCGCAGGGTGGCCTCTACCTCGTCCACCGAGGAGCTCAAGTCATTGATTTGCTGCTCCAGTCGACCGCGGCTGATGGAGGTTTCACCGGCCAGGTTGACCAGCTCTTCCAGCAACTCGGCGGGGACCTTGATCATCTCTTGCGGCGAGTGACGGGCGGGCGGCTGTGCCGTGGGTTGAGCCGGCGACGCAGGCATCTCCGGCATGGCACTGGGCGGCTGGACCGGACTGTGTTCAGGCTCCACACGCGGGGCGAAAGGCAGTATCTGGCCTAGGGTGTCGTCTGTTGCCGGAGCGTGAACCTGTGGTGACGCCGGGGCTTGTGGTTCAGCAACCCCAGGCGGTGGCGTAACCTCCACCTGCTCTGGCGCGGGCGTACCGTCCAGTTTGGCGCGCACCGCCCTGGTGCCGTTCATCAGTGCGTCCTGGTAGCGCTGCACATCGCGGAAAAAGGCCCGGTCGGGGGTGGTCCGCCCCAGTGCCATCAGGAAGCTTTCGTAATTGTGGGTCAAGTCGCCCAGGCGTTTCAGCCCGGACAGGCGTGCCCCGCCCTTGAGTGTGTGCAGGGCGCGGGTCATGGTGTCGATGAACTCTCCGCTGGCGGGATTGGACTCCCAGGCGTGGATAGCCCCGTCCATTTCCTCTATCAGCTCGCCGGCCTCCTCCAGGAATATCTCAATGATATCCTGGTCAAAATCCTCGCCCTCAAAATCGGCCATATCGCCGGCAAAGAAGAACTCCGCTTCAGATTCCGGTCCCGGCGGCGCTATGCTGGCTTCCAACTCCGGCTGCTCATTTGCGTCGTCCGTTTCATACTCCGGCGACTCATGCAAGTCTTCATCAGGAGCGTAGGCCTCAGCGGCCCCCATCATTGCCGCGTCGGCATAATCGTCCTCTGGGGAAGATTCTGCATCTTCAGCCGCAGCAAAGGCATCCGTCCAGCGGGTGGCGTCCTCGGCGTCAGCTTCTGGCCCCTCGGCGAGGGCTTCGTCTGGCATCTGCGCTGCAATGTCTTCTTCAACCGGCTCCGCAACATCAAGATCATCGCTGTCAGACTGCTCTGCACCGGCGTCCATCGGCGTTTGATCGTCCAGCTCCGCAGTATGCAATGGGTAGGCTTCGCTGTCGGCAGTTGCGGAAGTCTCTGGCTCCGCCGCCGGCTCATCACTGGCCTCGTCTGCTTCAGCCGATACAGACCGGGGGGCTTCGCCGTCTTCGGCGACATCGTCCTGCCCGGCGCTGTCGCCCTGCGGGTATTGCCAGAACTCCAAAGTGGGCTCGGCTGCGGGTTGTTCGTCGCTTGGCTCCGATGGGATTTTGTCTGCGGCAGTGTGTCGTGCCGCCAGCTGGCCCAGCTCATCCAGGCGTTCCTGCAGCTCAGGCTCGACCGGCACAATGGTTTGCGCCGCCGCGACGGCATCAACCATATCCAGCAGGCGGTCATGTGCCGGCTGCACCGCTGCAAAGAAGCTGTCGTCCGCCGCCAGCACGCCGTCCAGGGCGGCCCAGTGAATGGCCGCCAACTGGTCGCAAAGCTGGCTCAAAACGGGCAGTTTGGCCTGCGATGCGCCTTCGCTCAAGGTGCGCAGCTCGTCAATGAGCGGCGAGAGCTCAGCCGGAAGCACCTCTGGCTCTGCCTGCCATCGATCCAGAATCACGTGAGCGTCCAGCAGCAATTGCATGGCCTCGGCCATGAGGATGGACAACAGACGTGGATCCACCGGCTGCGGACCCACAATGGGGCCACCCTGATCGCGGGTATGAATCAGCGGCGCTACGTAAAGCTCCTGCAACTCCTGAACCCGGGCAACAAATTGTGCAAGCTTGGGCAGCTCCACCGGCTCACGGGCTTCAATCTGATGCAGGCCTTCCAGCGTGTAGTCGGCACTGTCGCGAATCAGCTGCAAGATGTCGTCGTCAATGCGAATTTGATAGCTGCGCAGATCTTTGATGAACGACTCGAGCGGTGCAATCAGGCTGGCAATGGGTGTGACCGCAGCCATGTGGGCGCTGCCCTTGAGGGTATGCAGGGCACGCTGCAGATGGTCACTGGGCGTGGTATAGAGAGGGGCTTCGTCCTCCATCTCGCGGATGAAGGCGTCCACCTCTTCCAGATGGGTGATGGCTTCGGAAGCAAAGATATCCCACAGCACCTGGTTTTCGTTTTCATCGCTGCCATCGGCAAGTTCGGCGGCGTCTGTGGCAACCGCGGGTGCAGCGGGCATTGCGTCGTATTCTTCGTCAACCGGCGTGTCGAATTCGTCATCGGCGTTGGGCATCTCGCCCTTGGCCAGGGCGTTGGCCCACTCAATATAGCGCTGGGTCCGCTCGGGCTCCGGGTTGGGCTGCTTGTGCTCAAACGCGCGGACCAGGCTTGGCAGCAAGCTCAGGGCATTGGCAACCAGCTGCGTATGCATCGGTTGAGGCTCCACGCTGCCGTCAACAATGCGGTTGAGCATGTTCTCGATGGCCCAGGCCATCTCACCCACCTCCAGCGCACCGACCATACGGCCGCTGCCCTTCAGCGTGTGGAACGCTCGTCGCACGGTCGACAGCGCCTCTTGGTCTTCCTGGTCCTCGCGCCACTGCGGAAAATACTGCGCCAGGGTTTCCTGCACCTCGGCCGCTTCTTCGACAAAAATCTCGATGATTTCGTCGTCTATGGGGTTTTCTTCGTCGTCGTCACTGTCCGCGTCGTCATCCTGCGCCAGACCGGCATTGGCTGCCTGCATCTCCTGCCGCAGTTGCTCAAACTCGGCTTCAGAAGGCATGGCCAAGGGTGCTTTGGCGGCGTCTTCAAGCTCTGCGGTGTCTTCCACTTGTTCGTCGGCCGGCTGCAAGGGTATGCCGGTTTCCACATCCAATGCCTCGCCGCTGGCGAGCAGGGCGTTGCCCTCGGCCACGGCCTCGGACCACTCCTCGGGTATCAAAGCATCTACCGGCAAAACGGGCTCAGGTGGGGGTGGCGTGACTGCGTCAACCGTGTAGCCCACCTGCGCCAAACATTGCCCGGCCAGATCCAGGTAAGGTTCCAGATCATCGCCGTGCCCGCCCATCAAGCGTTCTAGGTAGTAGTCCACACTGGCGATGGCTTCGGCCAGGGTCTGCAGGCCGGCAACCGGCGCCGTTTCAGCAGGTATCAGCTCCCGGTCGATGAATTCGGCACAACTTCTGAGAATGGCTGCCGGACGCGGCAGGGGCACAATGTTGAGACCGCCCTGCACATCGCGCAGCACATTCACTGCCTGCGGCAGGGGAGCCGGATCCCACTTGCTGGCCATGCTTTCAATGATGGCGTCCTTGACCGCTTCGATGCCGGCCCGGCATTGGCCCAGAACCGCCTCTTTGGCATCGTCTATCTGAACTTCACGCTCGTCCATCTGCAAGTAGTTGGCTTTTTTGCCGGCACCCTTGGCGATGGACTCCAAGCGGTGCTCCAGGTCGGCGAGCCGGCCGGCTGCGGTAATCAACACATCGTCACTCAGTTGGCCCGACTGGCACATAGCCAGCAGCGCCTGGTGCTGCTCGTGGGTGCGTTTGCACATATCACCAATGCCCAGCACCGCCAGGGTATCCGCAATGCGCTTGACCACCGGCAGCATTTCTTCAATGTCACTCAACCCGCCCTGGCCTGTCAGGCCCAGGTCCAGCAGGTGCTTGGCCGTGTTCAGCTCTTCCTGCAGGGCCCGCACAACAGCGCGTACGGCGTCCGGGTCCGGCCCGGCAACCAGGCCGCCGCTGCTGCGGGTCGGGCCATCAACCACGGCTTTATCAAGCTTGTAGCGCGCCTTGACATCCGCCACCCGGGTACCGCCGTTTTCGGCGCGGGCAACGTAGTACAGCAGGTTGCGCAACAGGGGTTCGGTCGGTGCGGTATCCAGCACCTCCATGGGGATTTCTTCCAGCGCCCGCAAGGTTCCTGCCAGTTGGCGCAGCAGGCTGCGCACCGCCACGCTCAACTCCACATCGTCGCGCAGCAGCGCCTCGGCCAGGGCGGCGGCAACCTGCCAGACGGGGTAGCTTGCGGTGCCGCGGGAGATGGCTTCCAGTCGACTGAAGACCTTTTCCACATAACCCAGGTTTTCATCAACCTTCACGCCGCGCAGCACGCTGGCGGCGGCAAACTGGTACATTTCACGCAGCTTTTTCAGCACCTGCTGCAGTTTGGCCGGGTCATTCAGCACGCTGTGGCGCGGCCCGGTCGGTGCATCCAGGGCGGACAGATCCGGGTTGAACAGGTTGGACTCGCTGAGCAGGCTCTGCTTGCGCACCGCTCGCAGATCATTCAGCAGCGGCAGAACAAAACCCGGATGATCTTCGTGGTAGGTTCTCACCTGTTCGAGATACAACGGCAGTTGCAGCAGCGAGCGCATCAACACTTCCTGTGCCTCCTTGCCCTGCGCCACTTCGCCGTTGATCAGCGCCACGGTCAACAGCTCCATCTCCTCGGCAAACAGCGAGGCGCCGTGAAACTCCACCATTTGCAGGGTGCCGTGAACCTGGTGAATGTGCGTTAAACAAAAACGTATGCGCGCGCCGTCACGCGGGTCTTCAACATAGGCTTCGAGGGCCTGGCGCGCCTCTTTCAGGGTTTCCCCAATCTCGCCAATGACCCAATCGAGAGCTGCGAAGTTACGTTTATCTCCCATTCTGGAGTCCTGTTCTATTTGTGTATGTAGGCTTGCACAGAGTCGGAAGCCACCCTCTCGAGCGCAGGGTTCTTCCAACCCACTGCTTCGCCCAGCCCGATGAGCAAAATGCCCCCCGGCTTCAGGCGTTCTACAAAAGCGTTCAGAATCTTTTCGCGCAACCAGCGGCGGAAGTACACCAGCAGGTTCTGGCAAAAAATGACATCCACCTGAAACACCGGCATCTCGCCGATATTGAGCAGGTTACCCTGGGTGAAACATATCCGGTCCATCAGCGCGGAATCTACCTGGAACTGCCCCGGGCCCACCTCGTCAAAGTAGCGCTGCCGGTATCCGGGCGACACTGTCTGCAGTTTGCGCTCGGGGTAGATGCCGATGCGTGCCAAAGACAGGGCCGCGCGGCTGATGTCGGTGGCGGTAATGCTGAAACGGGGGCTGGCCCCCGCCTGGCGATACATGTCGTTGATGGCCATGGCCAGAGAATAGGGTTCTTCTCCCGAGGCACAGCCTACGCTCCAAACATCAAACTCCAACTGTGCGGGCACTTGCTTGAGCCGATCCGCCACCCGCCCGGCAACGAAGTTGACGGCGGTCTCGTCGCGAAAGAAGCGCGTTTCGTTGACCACTAGACGGTCGATCAGTTGAGCCCACTCAAGCCGCCCGGACACCCCGTCGGCTATGCGATTGTAGTACTCGCCGTAGTTATCAATGCCCAGCTCGCGCATACGCATGGTGACCTGGGTTTGCAGAAAGGTGCGCTGCAAATTGCCCAGATAGATCCCCGCACGCTCTTCCAGCAAGCTGCTCCAGAGCGCAAACTCGGTATCGGACAGCTGTGGAACCGCTTGCAATGACCATATCATTTTGGATGTTAACCCCTGTCACTGCGCTCAGACTCGCGCGCCCGCCGGTGGTTTGCTCAGCGCCGGTTGCTCGGCTGTTGCATCCCCAAGCTGCTTGGCCTCGTCGCCGCCGGCGGCTGTTGCGGAGCCGGGCTTGCTTGCGGCCTTGCCACCGGTGGTGGGCGCAGGTACATCCAGTGCTGCCCGGCTGCGGTTGAGCTCCTCCGGCAGTTTGAACCCGGCTACGGACTCGCGCAGCTTGATGGCCATGTGCGCCAGATTACCAATGGCCGTTGCTGTGGCACTGGTACCGGCGGAGGTCTGTGAGGTGATTTCCTGAATGACGTTCATGGTGTTGGAGATATGGCCGGCGGAAGCCGCCTGCTGGCGAGCGGCGTTGGAAATGTTCTGAATCAGCTCGGCCAGGTTGGCCGATACCGCCTCAATCTCTTCCAGTGCCACACCGGCATCCTGCGCAAGTCGTGCACCGCGCACCACTTCCGAAGTGGTTTGCTCCATGGAGATGACCGCTTCTGTGGTGTCGTTCTGGATGGTTTTTACCAGAGCTTCGATCTGCTTGGTTGCGGTTGCAGAACGCTCGGCAAGGCGCTGAACTTCATCCGCTACAACCGCGAAACCACGACCTGCGTCGCCGGCCATGGAGGCCTGAATGGCAGCATTCAAGGCCAGAATGTTAGTTTGGTCAGCAATGTCGTTGATCAGGCTCACAATGTCGCCGATCTCCTGCGAAGACTCACCCAGCCGCTTGATGCGCTTGGAGGTCTCCTGGATCTGCTCACGAATGGTATCCATGCCGTGAATGGTATTTTGCACCACCTTGGCGCCGTTGTTGGCAATGGATACGGAGCGCTCGGCCACGCCGGCGGATTCTGCGGCGTTGGCGGATACCTGGTCGATGGTGACGGCCATTTCATTGACCGCCGCCGAAGCGCCAGCAATTTCCTGGGCCTGATGGTCGGAAGCTTCAGCCAGATGGAGAGCGGTCTGCTGGGTTTCCTGAGCCGCCGAGGCCACCTTGGCAGAGGTATCGTTGATGCGTGACACCAGCACCCGCAACTGGTCTATTGTGTAATTGATGGAGTCGGCGATTGCGCCGGTGAAGTCCTCGGTGACCGTAGCGGTGGTGGTCAGGTCACCGTCAGCCAGATCCGCCAGCTCATCCAGCAGGCGCAAAATGGCAGCCTGATTGCGCTCATTGGCCTCTGCGGTAATCTTCAAACGCCGTTTGGTGGCCTGATTCAATTGCCAGCCAATCACGATCAGGCACAGGAGCGCCAGAGCGCCAACCAGAATCAGCAAGGTGTTGTTGATTTTGCGCTGGCCGGGCAATGCGTCGATTTTTTCGCTCAGCTGGCTCAAACGCTCCTGCAGCACCGGGCTGTTGTCCAGAATACCGTTGGTGGCCTGGCGAGCACTGAACAGGGCGGGGGATTTCTCGAAGATGTCGCGCACAGAGCCGCTTACAAAGGCGAAGAGTTCGGTGATGCGCTCCAGGCTTTCCAGCGCGTCCGGGTCTGTAACCCGGCTGATGCCAATGGCGGAGTCACCGGATTTCATGGCCTCCAGCACCCGGCCAAAGCGGTTGGCATCGGAGTTGAATTCGTCGGCGGCCCGGTCTGCGTCCAGCCCCCCGCGCAGCATCTTGTCAACGTTTCGGCCAATGCGCTCGGCGAACCAGGACTGGCGCTGGGCCAGAGACACCTGCTCGGCCGGCGCGTCGGTTTCCAGAAGTATGTCTACAATGTTGTCGTGTTCGGACTGCAGCTGAGGCAGGGCCTCATTGAGCGTGGTGGCCACATCGTGCATTAGGATGATGGCCGCCTCGTTGTCGATGATGGCCTGAGCGTTCTCGCTCATGCTGCTCCAGACGTTCTCAAAGGAGCTGAGCTCTGTTCCCAGCGCCGCGCGAGTCTGGCCGTCGGTGCTACGGAGCTGCTGCCAGGTTCGGTCCATGCGCTGCACCACGTTGGTAAGCCGGCCAAACGCCGGCTTGTTACCTGCGGTGGCGTCGCGCGACAGCGAGGTCAGCTGATAGGACGAAGCCCGCAGCTCGGCGACCAGATCTCTTAGCTGCTGGTCCTGATCCGCATAGGCGAACAGCCGCGACAGGATAAAGCCGATCACCACCACGCAGCAGATCAGAGTGAAAGCCAAGATCGCCATGACGGGGTTCGACTTGAGTCGAGCCGCCAGACCGCTTGATTCAGTTTTCATAGGTTGCTCCAAATGAACATGTTTCGGCTAATGGTTTGCAACTTACCGGCTGCGCTTACCGAACGACGTTATTATTCTTAATGTGATGACGGGAGATTCGGACGAAGTCTCCGATCCGGCTCTGAATACTGCTGCGAGAGCTGACTGCAGACAGTCACTGAGCGCCCCGGGTGTCTCGGTCATGGGGTGCTGATACTTTTACCGATTTACCGGCTTCTACGGCCCGGTTGGCGGGCGATCGCACGTAGATTAGAACACCCTTTGCCCGCTGTGAAGCTATCCCAGCGCCGCATTTGCGAAGCGGGGGTCTTTCAACAGCGCGGGAATGTGCAGTACTGCCCATTGGTTGTCGGCGGCATCACGATAAGCCCCCTGCACCAAGGGTTCAACACTACTGGGCACGCCTTCTGCTTCGGGCCGATGGTTCTCGGCGGTAAAATGCTGCATGCCGTGGGCCTGATCAACCATCAAACCACAGAAATAGGGGCTGGAATCCACCACCAGCACCCGATGCTGCTTTTTTTGACCGGTGAGTTTACTGCCCAAAAACACCGGCATATCGATCAAAGGCAGCAAGCGTCCGCGAACGTTGGCTACGCCTACCGCCCAGTTTTGCACACCGGGCAGCCGTGAATAAGTGGGTACTTCCAACATTTCTGCGACCTGCCCAAGCGGCGCAACAAAGCGGGTGCCCATCAAGGTAAAGCCTATGCCGCTCCAGCGAGGGGATGCATCCACCTGGGCGGGCAGTGCTTGAGCGTGAGCTTCAATGACTTGGGCGAGATCGACGAGGGCTCTGAAAGCCGCTTCTTGAGACATGATACCCGATCAACCGCAGACGCTGGCGATGGTGCTGAGCAACTCTTGCTCATCAACCGGCTTGGTCAAATAGGCTTTGGCACCCTGCCGCATTCCCCAGACGCGGTCGGTTTCCTGATCTTTGGTGGTGATGATAATCACCGGAATGGCGGAGGTTTCCTGGGCGCGACTCAGCTGGCGGGTTGCCTGAAAGCCGTTCAGCCCCGGCATTACTACGTCCATCAGCACGATGTCGGGAATCTCCTGCTTGGCTTTTTCTACGCCGTCAGCGCCGTTGCTGGCAGAACTGACTTTATGACCGTATTTTTCCAGCATGGTGGTCAGCTTATGGGTTTCGGTTGGCGAATCGTCAACGATTAGTACTTTTGCCATCGCTCCCTCGGGAATGAAATGTCGGTGAGCACGTGTCTCATCGGTTATCGATTAACTGGCTTTGGCAACCTTCACGTGCGCTTCGATAGCGCCCAGAAGTTCGCCCTTGCTGAACGGCTTGGTCAGATATTGGTCAGAACCAACGATGCGACCCTTGGCCTTGTCAAACAGCCCGTCTTTGCTGGAGAGCATGATAACAGGGGTAGATTTGAACTCACTGTTATTTTTTATCAGCGCGCAGGTTTGATAGCCGTCCAGGCGGGGCATCATGATGTCGACAAAGATGATATCAGGGCGAGTGTCGGCAATCTTTGCCAGAGCGTCAAATCCGTCTGTTGCCGTAACCACCGTACAACCCACTTTCTTAAGGAGGGTTTCCGCAGTGCGACGAATGGTTTTACTGTCGTCGATCACCATGACTTTCAGGTGTTCAAGATTTACGTCCATAGGCAGACCTACATCGGTTTGGTTGTTATTAAAAGATTGCCAGGTCAGGAGCCCCTGAACAAGTTCAGATCGCCTGTGCACATGCCGCTCACGCCAGAACCAACTCCAGTGGGTTTGCTTGCAGCCGCTCAAAAAAGTAGAGCGCGCCCACGCTCCGCCGGCAAATTGGCGGCGCTGCCTGCTCCCGAAATAACGAGACACAGGCCAGACCACCCGCGCCTACCTGCTCGTGGCCCACTTTTAACATAGTTTTAGCGTTTAAGCTATATGGGAGCCGTGGAGCGGGGCAGACCTGCAGGGGTCTCCTGCGAAAACCGCGAGCCGTGCACACGTACAAACGCCCGCCTGCAACATTGGGCTTTGTCCGCCGGCCGTACCCGCCTATAATTTGAATCCGCTCTTCAATGATTGTTCAACCCGCTGGAAATCGCCACCCTGCGCCGGGCTTAATTTTGTCATATCGCGGTGGCCGGATGCCATTTCCCCTTATAAGCTTGCCGTCTTTGGCACCAACCCCCTGCGAGGCACACCGATTCATGAATCAATCCCAGAGTTCCTCCGCCAAATCGCTTCTGGTTGTTATGGACCCGATAGCCCGGATTACCTACCACAAGGACACTAGCCTGGCACTGCTGCTGGCAGCCCAGGCCCGCGGATTTGAGCTTTGGTATGCCGAGCCGCAGCACCTATACCTGGACCAGGGCAAAGCCGGCGGCAAGCTGCGCAAACTGCGCGTGTTTGCAGACGAGAAGCATTGGTTCGAGCTGGACGACTTCTGCAGCCGGCCGCTGGCCGAGATAGACGTGCTGCTGATGCGCAAGGACCCGCCGGTGGACACTCAATTCATCTACACCACTTACATCCTGGAACAAGCAGAGCGGGATGGTTGTCTGGTAGTTAATCGGCCGCAGAGTTTGCGAGACTGCAATGAGAAGGTCTTTGCCACTCAGTTTCCTCAGTGTTGCCCGCCTACGCTGGTGGCTCGCGATATGGCCACCCTGCGGGCATTTGCCAGGCAGCACGGCGATGTAATCCTCAAGCCTTTGGATGGCATGGGCGGCAGCGGCATTTTTCGCTGCCGCGAGGACGACCCCAATGTGAGCGTGATACTTGAGACACTCACCGAGCACGGCCAGCAGTTTATAATGGCGCAGCGCTTCATCCCCGCCATCAGCAAAGGCGATAAACGCATCCTGGTGGTGGATGGAGAACCCATAGCCTACAGTTTGGCGCGCATACCGGCCGAGGGCGAGACTCGCGGCAATTTGGCCGCCGGCGGCAGAGGCGTGGCGCAACCGCTGACGGAGCGCGACCGGTGGATTGTCAATGAAGTTGCGCCGGCGCTCACGGAAAAGGGTCTATTATTTGTAGGGCTGGATGTGATTGGCGATTACCTGACGGAAATAAACATCACCAGTCCCACCTGCGTTCGGGAAATTGACCGTGCTTTCGACACCCGCATAGGGGACCGCCTGATGGACGCCATAGAGGCCCGCCTGCGGCAAGCTGGCCCGACCTGACCTGCAAGCGAATGCAGCGCGCGGATGGCGCAATCCGCCGGGCGCTACGAACAGCGGCAGGCTACCCCAACCCCGAGATATCTGGACACTATGAGTATTGACGCAACCAAAAGCGGCGAACGGCTGACCTTTACCGCATTTCTGGCCATTGCCGTGCATGCCATTGTCATTCTGGGGGTGGCGTTCACGGTTGAAAGCGCGCCCAAGGTCGCGCCGACTTTGAACATCACCCTTGCTACTCACCAGACCGAGCAGGCACCGGAGGAAGCAGACTATCTGGCACAGCATAATCAGCAGGCCAGCGGCACACGGGAAGAAACCCTGGAGTTGACCAGCACAGAGGTTGCCGAAGTAGTGGCTCCGACGGTCAATCAGGTTGCCCCGGTACCCCAGCAAAAGTCGGTTGCCCCCAGTGCGCGCGACCAGACCTACCTCACCACCGAAAGCAGCGACTTTCGCCTGAACCGCCGCAGCGAGACCCAAACGCAGGATGAAGCAGAGCAGGTGAACGCTGACGATGAAGAGTCACCCTACCTCAACCCGGAGATTGCCAGTCTGCAGGCCAAGCTTGACCGCTTGCAGCAGGAATTTGCCCGCCGGCCGCGCATTCGCAGAATGACCTCGGTGGCTACTCGGTCCTCCGCCGATGCCGAGTATTTGAACCAATGGACACAGAAAGTTGAAACCCTCGGCAATCAACACTTTCCCACCGCAGCCCTGGCAAACAAGATCTTTGGCGACTTGCGCCTGTCAGTAATCGTCAACAGCGACGGCTCGGTGGACAAAGTGGAAATTCTCAAGCCTTCGGGTTTCCCGGTGCTGGACCAAGCGGCGGTGCAAATTGTTCGCCTGGCCAGCCCCTTTGCCCCGTTTCCCGCCGAAATCCGCCAGACTGCAGATCAGCTGGATATTATTCGCACCTGGCGCTTCGAGATTACCGGCCTGAAAACCGCCATGGAATTGGACTGAGATCACAGCCCCGGCCGCTTTTGACGCGCATACTCCAAGCAGGGTCCGGCAGCCGAACAGGCTGCAAGACCTGCCCAACGCAAGGCCTGCTGCTGGGCGGCTGCGTAAACTTATCAAGCGGGCAGCCTGCCTGCGTCTTGGGGCAGCTGGCAGGACGGCGTGCGGATGGGTACAAAGCCAGGTAAAAAATGTGAGTTTCATCGCATAACATTTTTACCCGGCTGTGTTCAGGTCCGGCTCAAGGTTCAATAGTTAGCCAGGCCTATTGTTTTTTCCGGCATAGGACCCATTACCATGCCTATGACTAGCAGAAACGCTTTGAAATTTCCGATTGGCAGCCTGCGCAACCAGTTTTTGATTGCGCTGCCGGGCCTGGAAGACGGCCTGTTTTCCCAGTCGGTAACCTATATCTGCGACCATGGCCCGGAGGGGGCTATGGGCCTGGTGGTGAATCGTGAGCTGGATCTGCACATGAGTGATGTGTTCGAGCAGCTGGATATTCACTACAGTGCGGATGTCGGCGCAACGCCCATTTTGGCGGGCGGCCCGGTGGGCACTGAGCGGGGCTTTGTTCTGCACCCCACCGGCGGAGACTGGCACTCCAGCATCCGCATCAGTGCGGATGTGTCACTGACCGCGTCGCGCGATATCATCACCGCGCTGGCAGAGGGCAGCGGCCCGGAGCACTCGCAGTTTGTGCTTGGATATGCGGGCTGGGGCGCGGGGCAACTGGAAGCGGAAATCAAAAACAATCTGTGGCTGACCGTACCCGCCGACGGCGACATCCTGTTCAATACCCCCGTTGATCAACGCTGGCACAAAACCGCGCGCCTGCTCGGGGTAGACATCAACCTGATGCCCCGTAACGCCGGCCACGCCTGACGTTGCTGCGGGCATCCAACCTCGCTGAATTGGGCTGAAGCATCCCTTGACTGAGAAACCGCCTCGATCGCTGCTGGCGTTTGATTACGGCACTAAAAGCATAGGTGTGGCCTACGGCCAGACCATTACGGCGAGCGCCCGGGAATTGCCCCCGCTGGCTGCGCGCGACGGCGTGCCGGACTGGCAAGTGGTGGCGCAGCTGCTGGTCGAGTGGCAACCCGATCTGGTCATCGTCGGCCTGCCCCTCAATATGGATGAATCCGACAGCGATCTGAGCGAACGGGCCAGAAAGTTCGGCAACCGGCTGCACGGGCGCTTCGGTGTTGCCGTGCAGATGCACGACGAGCGGCTGTCCACCCGCGAAGCCAAAACCGAAGCCAAAAGCCGCGGCCACCGAGGTGACTACGCGCGCAATCCCATCGACTCCATCGCCGCCCGACTGATTTTGGAAGGCTGGCTGGCGCAACATGCCGGTTGAGCGGTAACCCGGCAGCGCCTGCGGTCAGGCGCGCCGGAAAGAAGGGCTAGAAGCGGCGGGTGCGGTGGCTGTCGTCTTCCTGGATGGTGATCTCTGTCGCGGCATTGGACAGGTACTCCGCATCCGTCTCCGACTTGAGCTTGATCATCAAACGCAGGTCGTTGGGCGAGTCTGCGTGGGCCAAGGCATCCTCGTAGGTGATCTCACCGGCGTCGTAGAGGTCGTAGAGCGCCTGATCAAAGGTTTGCATGCCCAGATCGTTGGACTTTTTCATCAACTCTTTCAGCTCGTGCACCTGCCCCTTGCGAATCAGGTCGGAGGCAAGCGGTGTATTCAGCAGTACTTCCATACAGGCGCGACGCCCGTTGCCATCTGGCGTGGGAATCAGCTGCTGCGCAACGATGGCCCGCAGGTTGAGCGACAGATCCATCCACAACTGGGAGTGGCGGTCTGCGGGGAAGAAGTGGATGATGCGGTCCAGCGCCTGGTTGGCGTTGTTGGCGTGCAGAGTGCAAAGACACAGGTGGCCGGTCTCGGCAAAGGCAATGGCATGGTCCATGGTTTCCCGGGTGCGCACCTCGCCAATCAGGATTACATCCGGCGCCTGGCGCAAGGTGTTTTTCAGCGCCACCTCAAAGGAGTCGGTGTCTATGCCTACTTCGCGCTGGGTAATGACGCAGCCCTGATGCTGGTGAATGAATTCTATCGGATCTTCAATGGAGATGATGTGGCCCTTGGAATGCCGGTTGCGGTGACCAATCATGGCCGCCAGCGACGTCGACTTACCCGTACCGGTAGCACCCACAAATATCACCAGCCCGCGCTTGACCATGGCCAGCTCTTTGATGATTTCCGGCAAGCCCAGTTCATCAATTTTGGGGATGTTGGTTTCGATGCGGCGCAGCACCAAACCCGCCAGGTTGCGCTGAAAAAATGCACTGGCCCGGAACCGCCCCACTCCGCGCACGCTGATGGCGTAGTTCAGCTCTTTTTTGTCCACAAACTCGTTGCGCTGCTTCTCATTCATGGTGCTCAGCACCGTCTCGCGCACCTTCTCCGGCGACATGGGCGTGGTGGTGACCGGCACGATGCGGCCATTAAGCTTGATGGACGGCGGTATGCCGGCGGTAATGAACAGATCGGACGCGGACTTCTCCACCATCAGATTGAGCAAGCGGTCGATATCCATAGGTTTTCCTCACGTCGGCGCCAGACAATTTAGCTATTGTTGATGAAGCTGCACAGGCTGCGCGCAGTTAAAAGTTTTCTGGCATCTTGGCTTTTTCGCGTGCGTGCTCGCGGCTGATGATGCGTCTTTCTACCAGATCGGCCAGGCACTGATCCATGGTCTGCATGCCTACCGATGCGCCCGTCTGGATGGCTGAGTACATTTGCGCCACCTTATCTTCACGGATCAGGTTGCGAATGGCCGGTGTGCCGCGCATGATCTCGTGGGCAGCCACCCGCCCCCCACCGTTGCGCTTGATCAGCGTCTGTGAAACCACCGCCTGCAGGGACTCCGACAGCATGGAGCGCACCATGGATTTTTCATTGGCCGGGAAGACGTCCACCACCCGGTCAATGGTTTTGGCAGCCGAGGTGGTGTGCAGAGTGCCAAACACCAGGTGGCCGGTTTCCGCCGCCGTCAGCGCCAGGCGAATGGTTTCCAGATCGCGCATCTCGCCCACCAGAATGATGTCCGGGTCCTCTCGCAGCGCCGAGCGCAGGGCCTCGGCAAAGCCGTGGGTATCGCGGTGCACTTCGCGCTGGTTGACCAGGCATTTTTTGCTCTCGTGCACAAATTCTATGGGGTCTTCAATGGTGAGGATGTGGTGGTATTTGTTTTCATTGATGAAATCCACCATGGCCGCAAGGGTGGTGGATTTCCCCGAGCCGGTGGGCCCCGTCACCAGCACCAGGCCGCGCGGTACGGAGGAAACATCGCGAAATACCTGCCCCATGCCCAGTTCCTCCATGGTCAAGACCTTGGAGGGGATGGTACGGAATACAGCGCCGGAGCCGCGGTTGTGGTTGAAGGCGTTGACCCGGAAGCGCGCCACCCCCGGCACCTCGAAGGAGAAGTCATTTTCAAGGAATTCCTCGTAATCCTTGCGCTGCTTGTCATTCATGATCTCGTAGATCAGACTGTGCACCTGCTTGTGCTCCATGGGCGGCAGGTTGATGCGGCGCACATCCCCGTCCACGCGAATCATGGGGGGCAGACCGGCAGACAAGTGCAAGTCGGAAGCGCCTTGTTTGGCGGAAAACGCAAGAAGCTCAGTAATATCCATGCTTTGACCTTATTATCTGGATTGGCGGGCGGGGCCCGGCCGATTACCGCAGGGGGTTCGACAAACTCAATTAAAACCCATCTGCCCACAAGTTAACAACCGGCGGTCGCGGGCTTACCTGCAAAGGTTGGCATTATGGCGGAGTAGGCAATTGGGGGTTGCTCCACAACCTGCGCTAACGCTTTTCAGCAACCGTGTATAGAGTTTAGCTAAGTATATGCCTAAGATCGCAGAGAACCTAACCCGGGTTCGGCAAGAGATCGCGGCCCAGGCGCAAAGCGCAGGACGCGACCCCGGCAGCATCACCCTGCTGGCGGTCAGCAAGACCAAGCCGCCGGAGGCCCTTTGCCAGGCCTATGACGCCGGCCAACGCGATTTTGGTGAGAATTATCTGCAGGAAGCGCTGGAGAAAATAGCCGCGCTCAAACGCTTGCCCATTCAATGGCATTTTATAGGCGCACTGCAAAGCAACAAGACCCGGGCGGTTGCCGAGCACTTCCACTGGGTGCACACCGTGGACCGCGTTAAGCTTGGCGAGCGTTTGTCGGCCCAGCGCCCCGCTGGCCTGCCGCCGCTGAACCTCTGCCTGCAGGTCAACATAGACCGCGAAGACAGCAAAGCGGGTTGTGAGCCGGAACAGGCCCAGGCTCTGGCGCGAGCACTGGCAGCGCTGCCCAATTTGCGCCTGCGGGGGTTGATGGCCATACCGGCCGCCCGTGGGGGGACCGGCGCCTTTGCCCGCCTTGCCCGGCTGATGCAGAGCATCAATGATCAGGAAGGGCTGGATATGGATACCCTGTCGATGGGCATGTCCGATGACCTGGCCGAGGCGATTGGCGCTGGCGCCACCATCGTGCGTGTGGGCACCGCCATCTTCGGCGCCCGCTCGGCTAATGTATAATTCAACGCAATCGAGCAGCCCGGTGCCGGCGCTGTGCCGCAATTTGACGCTTTGAGGATCTGTTTTGACTGCAGCAAACATCGGCTTTATTGGCGGGGGCAACATGGCCCGCAGCATCATTGGTGGACTGATTCAGCAGAGCTACGACCCTGAAAAAATACTCGTCTGCGCACCCAGCGAGAGCACCCGCAGTGCGCTGGCAGAAGACTTTGGAGTTGGTGTTGCCGAGGACAACAGCCGTGCCTGCGCATTTGCCGAGGTTATTGTTCTGGCGGTCAAGCCGCAGCAACTGGTTGCCGTGTGTCAGACCCTGCAGCCCGCACTGCGTGCCGACACACTGGTCATCTCCGTGGCTGCCGGCGTCACCTGCGCCACAATCAAGACGCACCTGGGCTGCGCCGTGCCGCTGGTGCGATGCATGCCCAATACCCCGTCGCAGGTTGGCCGCGGTGTCAGCGGTTTGTTTGCCAGTGTTGAAGTAGACGAACGGCAGAAGGCCCAGGCAGAGACCATTCTTGGCGCGGTGGGGCAGGCGTACTGGCTGGCCGAAGAACAGCTGCTGGACGCTGTGACCGCCGTATCCGGCAGTGGGCCGGCCTACTTCTTTCTGTTTATGGAGGCCATGGCCGACGCCGGCCAGAAGATGGGCTTGCCGCCGGAGGTAGCCTTGGCAATGGCGCTGGAAACTGCCGCCGGCGCGGCCCAGTTGGCGGCCAGCAGCAATTTGGGGCTTGCGGAGCTGCGCCGGCGTGTCACCTCCCCCGGCGGCACCACTGAGCGGGCACTTGCCGTATTCGAGGCCCGCGGTTTGCGCGCCACTGTCGAC
Source organism: uncultured Cellvibrionaceae bacterium (assembly GCA_964399955.1). Classification (GTDB taxonomy): domain Bacteria; phylum Pseudomonadota; class Gammaproteobacteria; order Pseudomonadales; family Cellvibrionaceae; genus CAYNST01. The sequence goes on from CAYNST010000034.1 coordinate 25,932, forward strand.
GAAGCCATGCAGGCCTGCGCTGAACGCGCGCAGGTACTTGCCCGCGAACTCAGCCGCTAATCAATTCACCAGAGAACTGAAGCCCCATGTCTACGCTGATTGAAATTCTCGTCTTCCTGATTCGTGTGTTCGGCTCTTTGTACCTGAGCTTGATTTTGCTGCGCTTTTTGCTGCAGACCGCCCGGGCCGATTTCTACAACCCCATTTCGCAGGTACTGGTCAAGCTTACCAACCCACTGCTTCTGCCCATGCGCCGTGTCATTCCGGGCCTGGGCGGGGTAGACCTGGCGTCTCTGGTACTCGCAGTGCTCTTTCATTACCTGGTCATGCAGTTGATGCTGGTGGTTGCCGGTTACGGTTTCCTGCCGCCACTGCGCATGCTTGCCTGGAGCCTGATCGGCGTTGCCCTCAACATTATAATGCTCTACATCATCGCCGGCTTTGTGGTGTTTATTTCCAGCTTCATTGCGCCCTACAGCCGCCACCCGGCGCTGCTGCTGGTTCGTCAGTTGATTGAGCCGCTGATGGCGCCCATCCGCCGCTTCATTCCCGCCGTGGGCGGGCTGGACTTTTCCCTGTTCTTCGTTGGTATATTTTTGTACGTGATACGCATCGTGGTTCACGGTATTGGCAGCTCCATCGGCACGCCCTTTCCGTTCCTGATTGGCTACACCTGAGCCCCGCCGTTAAGAGCCCTTTATGCCCCAGACCCTTGCGCCCGACTCCGTCGGACTGGTTGTGCCACAGACGCTGCGTTTTGATGAGCCGCTGGCGCTGGCCTGTGGCCGCGAACTGGCCAGCTATGAATTGATGGTGGAAACCTACGGCACGCTCAACGCCGCCAAAAGCAACGCGGTTTTGGTATGTCATGCGCTGTCGGGCCACCACCACGCCGCCGGTTACCACTCCACAGAGCAAAAAAAGCCGGGCTGGTGGGACCATTACATTGGCCCGGGCAAAGCCATAGACACCAATCGCTTTTACGTGGTCAGCCTGAACAACCTGGGCGGCTGTCACGGCTCCACCGGGCCGCAAAGCATCAACCCCGCCACCGGCAAACCATGGGGTGCGGACTTCCCCACCCTGCGAGTGCGCGACTGGGTTGCCAGCCAGTACCGGCTGATGCAGCGTTTGGGCCTGAGCCAATGGGCGGCGGTGGTTGGCGGCAGCCTGGGCGGCATGCAGGCCATGCGCTGGTCACTGGAGCACCCCGAATGCCTGCGCCACTGCGTGGTCATCGCCTCGGCCATGAAACTCACGGCACAGAATATCGCCTTCAACGAGACCGCTCGACAGGCCATACTGTCGGACCCGGATTTTGCGGGCGGTCACTACCTGGAACAGGGCACCCAGCCGGTGCGCGGCCTCTCGGTGGCACGTATGATTGGCCATATTACCTATCTGTCCAATATTGGCATGGGCGAAAAATTTGGCCGCGAACTCAGCTCCGGCTCCTTTGAGCAGGGCACGGACGAGCCGGTGGAGTTTCAGATAGAAAGCTACCTGCGCTACCAGGGCAGCCAGTTCTCCAAGACCTTTGACGCCAATACCTACGTGTTGATGACCCGCGCGCTGGATTACTTTGATCTGGCGCGGGAATACAACAACGACGCGGTGACCGCCTTTCAGCATGCGCGCTGCCGCTTCCTGGTAATTTCGTTCACCTCTGACTGGCGCTTTGCCCCGGAACGCTCGCGCGAAATGGTCAACGCCTTGATGCGCGCCGACCGGGACGTGGTCTATGCGGAAATTGAATCGCCCTACGGCCACGACGCGTTTCTGGTGGCCAATCAACCGCGCTATCAGGCGCTGTTCAAGGCCTATATGCAGGAGATTGCCCTGTAATGCGTATTGACCTGCGTATCGTTGACCAGTGGGTGAAGCCCGGTACCAAGGTGCTGGATCTGGGGTGCGGTGACGGCACTCTACTGAAAATGCTGGCGGAGCAGAAAAACGTGCGTGGCTATGGCCTGGAGATCAGCGCCGAGAAGATCCTCGCCTGCGTCGGCAAGGGCGTAAACGTCATAGAGCAGAACCTGGACGAGGGCCTTGGCAACTTTGACAACGACAGCTTCGATACCGTCATCATGTCGCAAACGCTGCAGACCATGCGCCACCCGGCCGAGGTGCTAACCGAAATGGCCCGGGTGGGGCGCGAATGCCTGGTGACCATTCCCAATTTTGGGCACTGGCGGGCGCGCCTGCATCTGATGTTTCGCGGCCGCATGCCGGTGTCGGACTTGCTGCCTTATGAGTGGTACAACACGCCAAATATCCATTTTTGTACCTTTCTCGACTTTGAAATCTTGTGCCGGGACATCGGTCTGAAGGTTGTGGACAAGGCTGTGGTCGCCGAAAAGCCCGCCGGGCGCCTGCTCCACAGTGTCAATCCCAACTTGTTCGGTGAAATCGGCGTATTCCGCGTCTGTAAATAACCAGGTTTAGCATCATGAAATTTCCCGCACTACGTCTTGCCTTGGCCGCCTTGCTGCTTTTTGCCGGGCTGTCTCAGGCTCAGGTGGAAGACACCAGCGTCGCTTTTGGCCCCTATACCGTGCACTACAGCGTGTTTCACAGCAGCTTTGTGCCCGCCGACATTGCCAGCCTGCACGGTTTGACACGGGCAAAAGACCAGGCATTGATCAACATTGCGGTGCAGGACACTGCCAGCGGGCAATCCGTGCCGGCGCGGGTCACCGGCCATGCCCGCAACCTGATGCAGCAGCAAAAAGCCATCAGCTTCAAAACCATCAGCGAGCCGGACGCCAGCTACGCCATTGGCAGTCTTCGCCACGGCAACGAAGAGGTTTTTCACTTCACGCTGCAGGTGGCGCCAGAGGGTGCAGACCAGGCCTACGAACTCAACTTTACCCGCAAGCTCTACCGGGATTGACGCGCCATGGACAAGCCTCAAAAGCTGGTTTTGGCCAGCAACAACGCCGGCAAACTGCGTGAGTTTCAGCAACTGCTGTCCACCTGCGGCTATGCCGTTGTGTCCCAGGGCGAGCTGAGCATCCAGGCGGCGGAAGAGACCGGCCTGACCTTCGTGGAAAACGCCATCTTGAAAGCTCGGCACGCTGCTCAGTCCTCCGATCTGCCCGCGCTTGCAGACGATTCCGGCCTGGAAGTGGATGCACTCAAAGGCGCCCCCGGAATCTACAGCGCCCGTTTTGCAGGCCCCGGCGCCGCAGACTTTGACAACAACCAAAAATTGTTGAACGCACTGGCGGGCCTGCCGGAGCAAGAGCGCAGCGCCCGCTATCAGTGTGTGCTGGTGTTTATGCGTCACGCCCAGGACCCCACGCCTATCATCTGCCAGGCGGCCTGGGAGGGGCACATTCTGCCGGCACCGCGCGGCAGCGGCGGCTTTGGTTACGACCCGCTTTTTTGGCCAAAAGATGGCCAATGCTCGGCGGCGGAGCTGGGCAAAGAGCAAAAAAACCGCATCAGCCACCGGGGCCGCGCCATGCAGCAGATGCTGACTGCGCTGGCAGAGCTGCGCAGGTGATCGAGCCGCAAGCGCTCAGACTGCCCCCGCTGGGCTTGTATGTACACATCCCCTGGTGTGTGCGCAAATGCCCTTACTGCGATTTCAATTCGCATGAAGCACGCCAGATTCCGGAAGCCGAGTACGTGCGGGCCCTGCTGGATGACCTGAGCCAGGATGCGCAGATGGCGCAAGGGCGACGCTTGAGCAGTGTATTCTTCGGCGGCGGCACGCCCAGCCTGTTCAGTGCGCAGAGCATTGCTTCAGTTCTCGCCCGGGCAGAATCTGTGCTCGGCATGGAAGACGCTTGCGAAATCACCCTGGAAGCCAACCCCGGAGCCAGCGAATACAGCAACCTCAACCAACTGCGCGCCGCCGGGGTAAACCGCCTCTCATTTGGCGTGCAGAGCTTCAATGACGGGCACCTGCAGGCGCTGGGCCGTATTCACGGACGCGACGAGGCGCTGACGGCCTTTGCGCAGGCGCGCCGGGCGGGCTTTGATAACATCAATCTGGATTTGATGCACGGCCTGCCGGATCAAACCCAGGCGCAGGCACTGGCGGACCTGGAGCAAGCGGTTAGACTGGGGCCTGAGCATCTATCCTGGTATCAGTTGACCATTGAACCCAACACTGCCTTCCATAAAGCGCCACCGCTGCTGCCGGAAGATGACACCCTGGCAGAGATACAGGACGCGGGGCACGAACTTTTGCACGCTGCCGGGTACCAACAGTACGAAGTGTCTGCCTACAGCCGAACAGGCAGGCAAAGCAGACACAACCTGAATTATTGGCAGTTTGGCGATTATCTGGCGGTGGGCGCCGGCGGGCACGGCAAGATCAGCTACCCTGATGGCCGCATTGAGCGCTACCGCAAGACGCGTTTGCCGGCCGATTATCTGGACAGCACCAAGCGCTATACGGCGGCCTGCGACCCCATAGCTGCGGACAAACGCAGCCTGGAGTTCCTGATGAACAGCCTGCGGCTGGTCGACGGCGTGCCACGCTCTCTGTTCAGCGCACGCACGGGCCTTGAAGACGGCGAGTTGCAGGCCGGGCTGGCCCGCGCGGTGGCCCAACAGCTGCTCTACGACCGCCCAGATCGCCTGCAGCCTACGCCGCTTGGTATGCGGTTTTTGAACCATCTGCTTGGGGAGTTCATCTAG
>CAYNST010000035.1:0-8304 GCA_964399955.1 uncultured Cellvibrionaceae bacterium
CTGTTAGACCCCTTCGCTATGTAGCCTGTCGCACTCATCGGAAAAGCCGCACCGCTAATCTCTTGTCATGGCAGAGCCAAGGGGGCTGCTCTAGTGTGTAAGTGCGGGTGTTAATTTTTTCGACAAGCCCAAAGCCCTTCACTAGAACAGATGAGACTGCGCCATGAGACAGCTTTCCAAGATCCGTGGGTTCACCCTTATTGAAGTGATGTCGGTGCTGGCAGTGGGCAGTGCGGTGGCCATGCTGGGGTTGCCGGTGGTGGACGACTTCAACAGCAAACGGGTAGCGGCTGGTGTACAGGACGAATTTACCAGTGCCTTGGCGCTGGCGCGGTCAACCGCCGCAGCCACAGGACAGACAGTGGCGCTGTGTGGCACCGAGGACGGTGAGCGCTGCAGCCTGGGCCGCTGGAACAACGGCTGGTTGGTGTATGTGGAAGATGCCTCGACTGCCGGCAAAGCCAACGCAATGCCCGCGCAGCGGTTGCACAGCGTCAGCCTGCAGCAGAGCAAAGCGCACCTGGCCGTGCTGGACGAACAGAGCAAACCGGTAGAGGCCATACGGTTTGACTCCCGTGGGTTTAATGTGGCGGCGCAGCGTATAGCTGCCAGCGTGTGCAGTAGCGGCGAGGTCAAGCAACTGGCTGCGGTAACCATTGAGCGCAGCGGCAGGGTGCATGCCGGCGGCCAGGCGGCTTCTGCTGAGCAGGCTGCTCGTCAAGCCGCAATCTGCAACTCCTAAGCCCGGGTGTGCCTATGAACAAAAACATCAGAATGCAGCGCGGTTCCTCTCTTATAGAGGTGGTTGTGGCCTTGTTTGTTCTGGCAGTGGGCATGCTGGGCGTGCTGTCCATGCAGGTAAAGTCCATGCAGTTCAATCAAAGCGCTTATTACTACACCCAGGCGGTTTATCTGGCCAACGATATTCTGGAAAACATGCGCAGCAACAAGCAGCTGGTCAGCGGCTACCTGATCAACCTGGATGAAAATCCCCCGGTGGCCGAACTGAACTGCCTGGATAGCAATGTTACCTGCACTCCGGCACAGATGCGCGATTACAATCTAAACCAGTGGCGTGCCAATATTGAAAAAACCTTGGTCTCCGGGCGTTCCTCGGTGGAAAACAACGGCAACTACTTCACCATCACCGTGCAATTTGACGACAGCCGCGGCGAGCCCGGCAACAAGGCGGGGCCGGTGCTTAGCGAATATGTACTGGTGACGGAGATAAATTAGCATGTTATTCAGATCTTCTAAGGTTGGGCAAAGCGGCTTGTCGGTGGTGGAGCTGCTGGTGTCCTTGCTGATTGGCATGGCAGTGGTTGCCGGTGCCGTGCAGGTGGTGGTATCCAGCAAGCGCAATTTTATGGATCAGGATGAAGTCACTTTCATTCAGACCAATGCCCGATACGCCATGGATTTGATTGCCCGGGACCTGCGCATGGCGGGTTATTTGGGCTGCGCTGCACAGCAGTCGGTGCAAACGGCCAATTCCATTGAAGACGACGCTGGCGGTTTTATCTCCATGCATGGGTTGCAGGGCTTCGAAGGGGAGGTCAGCGCCAGCAGCTTTCCCGATGCCTACCGGGCGGATGTGAAAACGGGTACAGATTCTTTTATTGTGCGTCGGGCCAGTGACTCCGGCGAGTTTGATGTCAGCAAGCACGTCGCTGCTTCGGCCGTCATTCATCTGTGGCAAAGCCACAGTTTTCCTCGAGGCAGTACATTGATGATTGCCGATGCCAGCTGCCGCAACGTAGGTTTGTTTCAGGTAAGCGGGCCCAACGGTTTGCCGTCCAATACTCTAGGTCACAACACCGGCAATAATACCAAAAACTGCACAAAAATTATCAAAGGTAACTTCGACTGCAGCTCGCCCCAATGTGGCCAAGTTAGCTGCGGCGGCTATGACCAAAAAATGGGAGGCTACGGCCCCGGCTCCAAGGTCATGGCGTTTGTATCCAACGCCTACTACATCGGCGAATCCAAAATCATGCCCGGTGTGCCCGCTCTGAAACGCCGGGTGTTCAATCCGGTTGGCCCACCCAGCACCGCATCGGAGGAAATTGCGCTGGGGGTGGAAGATCTGCAGGTTCTATACGGCGTAGACAGCAGCGGCGACGGCTCGGTGGACCAATTCCGCAAGGCTAGCGAGATGGATCTGGACGGCAACGGAGTGATTAGCCATCAAGAGTGGGACCAGGTGTTATCTGTGAAGGTCAGCCTGGTGTTTCGCTCCCGCAATCCGGCCATGGCCAGCGCAGAAGATAAAAATCTGGCCGGCACCAACTACAACGACCGCTATTTTCGCCAAGTGGTTGACTCCACCGTGCGTATCCGCAACAGAGGCTGAACATGAAGCAGAGCTTAGGCTTGCATTGCCCTACTGCCCAGCGCGGCACCGCCTTGGTGGTGAGTTTGATCATCTTGGCAGTGGTGACGCTGCTGGGAATAACCAGCATGCAGTCGTCCAATTCAGAGTTGAAAATGGCCGCCAGCATGCGTGACCGGGGTGTCGCCTTTGAGGCGGCGGAAGCTGCATTGGCGGTGATAGAAGCGCAGCTGGCCAACGACCCTCCCAACCGTGCGGATTTGTTCAGCAACTGTGCCACGCCTGAATGCTTCAATAAAACCTGTGATAAAGGCCGGTGTTTTGACGGCGATTACCGGTCCGGCGATCCCGAGTTTCAGTGCGAAGTGGCGAGCTACGCAGATAAAAGCAAACGGGTGGAGTTTTGGAGTGACCCGAAGCTCAATGTGTGGCAAGACACCACTAAGCACAAAAGCCTATTGGTTGACGGGATAAAAACCCGGGTCAAATACATTGTTGAATTTTTGTGCTTTGTGCCGCGCGATAATTTCACACCTTTTTCGAATAAAGAGAATGAAAACAACAGTGGTGCGCCGTTGTTTCGCATCACCGCACTGGCCGAGGGCAACGGCGGGCGGGCTTCGGTTGCCTTGCAATCCACTTACAAAGTCTTGAACGGTCATTAAGCGGAGCAGTACAACTATGACTCATTTTGGCATTCTGCAACGCATGACGTCTTTGGCTGGGGCCGCTGCTGCGGTCTATGTTATGTTGGCACTGCCGCTGGTTCAGGCGCAGAGCGTCAGTGACTATAACGCCGTGCCGCCGTTATTGGCCGAAAGTGCAACACCGCTGGTGATGTTGGCCATGTCCAATGACCATCAGCTGTTCTACAAGGCCTTTACCGACTGGGACGACCTGGACAACGACGGCCTGGTGGATACCACCTACAAGCACAGCTTTGAGTATGTGGGCTATTTTGACAGCTTCAAATGTTACCAGTACGACACAGGCGCTAAGCGGTTTGAGCCTGCGTCCATCACGGCGGACAAATACTGCAACAGCAGTACCTCCAGCCAGTGGAGCGGCAACTTCCTCAACTGGGCCACCATGACCCGTATGGACCAGGTGCGCAAGGTGCTTTATGGCGGTTACCGCCTGACGGACACCGCAACCGCTACTGTGCTGGAGCGCGCATTTCTGCCCAACGATGCCCACAGCTTTGCCAAATACTATAACGGCGCCGATCTGGGCAAGCTCACGCCCTTCGGCAATTTAGCCACCGGCCTTTCCGCCAACCCCGCGTCGGGCATCACTATTTGCAATACAACCCGTCACGACGGCAACGCATTATCGCAGAATGTGACAGATCCCCCCTTGGCGCGAGTGGCGTTTGGCAATTATGCGCTGTGGGCCGCCAACGAACGCTGGCAGTGCCTGTTTAACGGGGAATTTAGCGGCGGCAGCGAAGGCAAAAACGGTAATGACGCGAGTTTGTCCGGCATTCATGCCTATGCCAGCAGCCCGTCAAATGCCGACAAGGCAACCCAGGCCGACGGCGTCAAGGTGGGCGACTACAGTGTGCGGGTCAGCGTGTGCAAAAGTGCGGCACTGATCGGGCGGGAAAGCTGCAAGCAATACCCGGACGGCAACTACAAACCCATTGGTATCCTGCAGCGCTTTGGCGATGACGAATCCGTTATGTGGGGGCTGATGTCCGGCTCCTACATGAAGAACAAATCCGGCGGTGTGTTGCGCAAGAACGTGGCGTTCATTACTGATGAAATCAACGTAAGCACCGACGGCACCTTCAAACCTGTGCCCGCAACCGGCGGTATAGTCAATACTCTGGATACCCTGAGGTTGGCTAACTACAGCTATTCCGACGGCACCTACAACACCGCAGACAAGTGCAGTTGGGCACGCAATTCCTTCTCCAATGGCGAATGCACCAACTGGGGCAATCCCATGGCAGAAATCATGCTTGAGTGCTACCGCTACTTTGCCGGCAAACAACCCAACTCGGCATTTCATGCTGATGACAGTACGCTACTGCCGGGCCTGACCACCCAGTCCAAGTGGCTGAACCCGCAAACGGAAGACACCGCCTGTGCCAGCCTCAATGTGATTGCCTTCAACGCCAGCAGTGTGTCCTACGACGGCGATGAGCTTCACATTGCCGATTTGAACGCCAGCAAAACCGCAGCAGCGCTGACCAAAGACGTTGGTGACGGCGAGGGGATCACCAACAATCATTATTTTGTGGGTGAAGTAGGCTCCGACAACAACCAGTTGTGTACGGCCAAAAAAGTGACCGATTTTGGCTTGGTAGAGGGCATCTGCCCCGACGCGCCACGCTTGGAAGGCTCCTACAAGATGGCAGGCATTGCCTACCATGCCAACACCCAGGATATTCGCACCGACATCGGCGATCGCCAAAGCGTAACCACCTACGGCGTGGCGCTGGCGCCGGCGCTTCCCAAAGTGTCCATGATCGCGCCCGGCGGGCGAAAGGTACAAATTCTGCCTGCCTGCAACAATTCTTTTGTGAAAGGTAACTGCGGCCTGGTGGATTTCAAGATTGTGAGTCAGGTGGTAACGGACAACAAAATAACCGGCGCCTTTTACGTGACCTGGGAAGACAGCGAGCAAGGTGGCGATTACGACCAGGATATGAGCGGCATTCTGCAATTTGAGTTGACGTCCGCTACCTTGAAGATCACTACCAACGTCTTTGCCCAGTCCAGTACCGACCAAATGGGCTTTGGGTTTATTCTGGGTGGCACCACCGAAGACGGCTTCCATGCCATATCGGGCGTCAATGACTTCAACGGCTTTGGTTGCAGCAAATGCAAAATCTCCGATTCTGCAGCCACACGAACCTTCACCCTGGGCGCCTCTACCGTCACCGGCGGAGCCACCATCGGTGAGTTGGAACAGCCACTGTATTACGCAGCAAAATGGGGCGGCTTCACAGATATAGACGGCAACAACAAGCCCAACCTGGCGGTTGAGTGGGATAAAAAGAACAACATCACCGGCGCGCTGGGCAGTGACGGTGTACCGGATAACTACTTCCTGGCCATCAACCCCAAACAGATGGATGCCCAGCTCACCAACATTCTGGTATCCATTTTGGAGCGCACCGCTTCGGGTACCTCGGCCGCGGTAGTCACCAACACCGGCACGGGGGAGGGCGCGCTTTATCAAGCCCTTTACAATTCGCGCTTTGCTGCGGCCAACGGGGTGGATTACGTCTCCTGGGTGGGCACCTTGAACGCGCTGTTTATTGACGCCTATGGTCGTGTACGAGAGGACAACGCGCCGCCGTTTGGCAGCTTGACCAACGCCGATTACGTCATCGATGTGTTCTACGACAAGGTCAGCCAGAAAACCCAAATTCAGCGTTACCTGCCCGGTGCCGACGGTACCATTGCCAGCACGGTAGGCTCGCCGGTCGATGTACTGGATATCAAACCTATCTGGAGCGCACGGGATCGGCTGGGTGAAATAAGCGATTACGTTACCCAGCGGGAAGAGTACGGCAACACCGCCAATACCGGGCGTTACATTCTCACCGGCATTGATAAAAACGGCGACGGGCAAATCAATGCCACCAGCGGACTGGTGGAGACCGAACCCTTTGTGGCTGACACCTTTGAACCGGGACCTGACAACAACAATTTTCGTTTGCTGGGTATGAGCAGTGTAGAAAGCCACCAGGCCGTGGATGTGGTCAACTACATTCGCGGCGAACAGATCAGCGGCTTCCGCAATCGCCGCATAGATGTTAATGGCGACGGCAAGCTGCAGCCTGTTTTGCTGGGCGACATCGTACACTCGTCCCCCATCGCCGTCGGCCGGCCGTCGTCCGGGTTTGAACTGGCCTTTGGCGACGACACCTACAGAGCCTTTCGCCAACATTACCAGCAGCGCCGGCAGATGGTTTACGTGGGCGCCAACGACGGCATGATTCACGCGTTCAACGGCGGGTTTTTCAACTCTATCAGCAACAGCTATGAACTGGCCTTGAGCGGTGAAACGCCACATCCGCTGGGGTCTGAGCTGTGGGCCTACGTCCCCTACAACCTGTTGCCGCACCTGAAATGGTTGACGCGCCCGGATTACCCGCACGTGTACTACATGGATGGCAGCATCAAACAGTTTGACGTGAATGTCTTTGCCGATGACGAAGACCATCCCGGCGGCTGGGGTACCATTCTGGTGGCGGGCATGCGCTTTGGTGGCGGCGAATACACGCTGGATCCCAACAGCGACGCAGACGGCAATGCGAACGACGACATAACCCTGCGCTCCGCCTACGTGGTGCTGGATATAACCAACCCGGAGAAGCCACCGGTTGTGTTGGCGGAGATCACGCATGATGATTTGGGATACACCACCTCGGAGCCGGCGCTGCTGAAAATGCGCGCGGCGCACCCGGAAACCGGTGACTACAGCACCCCCAGCGTCAACGACTGGTATCTGGTGTTTGGCTCTGGCCCCGCAGGCGCCACAGAGGCCGGCCGCGCTGCGGCGCTCAATAGTGCGCTGAGTGAAAAAACCAGCAAGGTGTTTGCCTTCAACCTCAAGAGTAAAAACCTGCAGGTGTTTGACCTGGGTGAAGCGGCCAGTTTTGTGGGCGGTGTGCAGACGGTAGACTGGACGCGGGACTACATTGACGACGCTCTGTACCTGGGTACCGTGGCCGGCAGCATCAGCAGCCCCGCCGGGCACCTGTATCGCGCCGTGGCCACAACCGCCAACGGCACCCTGTCGCTGGACTTCTCCAAGCTGCTGGCCAGCACACAGCAGCCGTTCAGCGCCACCCCCCTGACCGTGCGCGATCGCCTGGGCGATCTCTGGGTATACGCCGGTACCGGCCGCTTTTTTGTTACGGCGGACAATTTCACCACTGCGCAGCAGTCCTACTACGGCATCAAAGAGCCCAATGTGCTGGGCGAACTGCAGAACACCGAGCTCAAAATCGCCGATCTGGTCAACACTTCCGATATACGGGTGTTCAGTGACGGCAGCATTCAGTCCAAGGCCAACCCCGGCAGCAACATTACCTTGCCCGGGCAAACTGACCCAGCCAAAACCTTTGCGGATGTTTACAACGCGGTACAGGCCAAAGACGGGTGGTATTTCCACCTGGCTCGTGCCCGTGCGCGCAATGTGACCCAGGCGGTGGTTTCTGATCAGTCGCTGGTATTTACCGAATACCAGCCCAGTGGTCTCAAATGTCAGCCAGAGGGCTTTGGTTTTATCAACGCGCCGCATCTGCAGGTGGGTATTCCCGGCGAGTTTTCGCCTCTGGGTACCAACGCCAGTGTCATCAACGCCCAGGGTGCAGAAGAGTCCAAATTGAGTGAGACCCTGGGGCTTGGCAGCCCGTCCTCGCCGGTGGTACACCAGCGCGGCGACGGCAAGCGGGTGGCCATTGTGCAATCGTCAACGGGTGAGCTGAGCACGACTATAATTGAAACAGGTAGCACGGCCGGAGCAAGAGAGTCCTGGCGCGAACTGTTCATCAATTGGAAATAAGTGGATGCAAAAAAAACAAGCAGGGTTCAGTTTTGTGGAGATTCTGGTGGTTACGCTCACCGCAGCGCTGCTCCTGGCTATCATCATTGCCAACTACAAAGAGGCGGTATTGGTTGAACGCCGAAATTTGGCCCAGCAAACCCTGCTGACGGTGGCAGGGTTTCAGGAACGCTGGTTTGTGCGTCGCTATGAATACGCCCGCACCATCAATGAACTGGGCGGCGCCGATACCGCCGGTGACAATTACGTGTTGAAGCTCACCCAGGACCCTTGCGGCAATACCACCTGCTATACCGTCATGGCGGTGGCCGTCAACGAGCAGGCGGCAGACCGCACCTGCGAGAAAATGACCATCAACCACCTGGGCATGCGCAAGGCGTTCGACTTTCGCAACCAAGACACCACCAAAGAGTGCTGGGAGCGCAGTTAAGAGCAGTCAATGGCGC
>CAYNST010000035.1:8404-29875 GCA_964399955.1 uncultured Cellvibrionaceae bacterium
CGAATCAGCGTTTGGTTGTGGCTCTGCGGGCAAAAAAACACGCTGCCCCAGGTACGTGCGGAGCCATTGGGCCTGAAGAGGATATAGCGGGTATTGGATGCGCGCAGGGCGATGCGGCCGCTGTAGTTGACCTTAAAGCGGGCTTTGACCGGGTCGGTGCTGTCAATTGCGCCATCCTGGTTGTTGTCTATGAACACCGCAAAAGTTTGCACGTCCTCCCGTGTGCAGCGGTCGCTGGCGTCCAGCCCGCAAAAAGTCACCATGCGCCCGGTGTGAATGGCCAGGCTGCGGGCGCTGGCCAAATGGTGCGCCACCTGTTGGGTGGCCGCCTGGGCTTGATTGCGTGCCAGCAGCGTGGCAAAAGACGGCACTACCGCAACACTCAGCAGTGCCACCAGGGCAATGACAACCAGCAACTCAAATACCGTAAAACCCCGCACAGCGCCGCCCTCCGTGGCTACTCAAGGAGGTTTTAGCTTATCTCAGCGGCGGCAATTGCGGTGTAGGCAGCAAGCGGGTAAACACGTGCGCAAAAGGCGCCGGTTTAATCGGATTCCAACCCCAGCTTTTGTAAGCGGTAGCGCAGGGAGCGGAAGGTAATGCCCAATTCCTTGGCGGCAAGCGTCTTGTTCCAGCGCACGGTTTCCAGCATTTCCAGAATAACTTCTTTTTCTATATCCGCCAGGTAATCATCCAGTGATGGGTACTCAGCCGAGCGGGCAAAATAGTCTACCTTGCCACCGTCACTGGTTCTGCGTGCGGGGCTGTGCGCCGCGCTTTGGGTGGGGCCAAGCTGTAAATCCTGGGGCTGAATGCGATTGCCCTCACACAGCGTAAAGGCCCGCTCCAGGATATTTTCCAGCTCGCGGACGTTGCCGGGAAAGCTGTATTGGCGCAGCGCCTCCAGAGCAGCCGGGGTAATTTCCGGTACGGGCAGTTGCATCTCCTGCCCCAGCTTTTGCAGCAGCGATTCGGCAAGCTCGGGGATGTCCTCTTTGCGCTCGCGCAGCGCCGGCACGTTCAACTGAATCACGTTCAAGCGGTAATACAAGTCCTGCCTGAAATTTCCCAGCTCCACCTCTTTGGCCAGGTCTTTGTGAGTGGCGGAGAGGATGCGCACATCGGTTTTTATCTCGGCGGCGGCACCCACAGCGCGCACGGCTTTCTCCTGAATGGCGCGCAGCAGTTTTACCTGCATATCCAGCGGCAGGTCTGCCACTTCGTCCAGAAACAGGGTGCCGCTCTCGGCGGCCTGAAACAACCCCTGCTTGTCCTGATGCGCGCCGGTAAAGCTGCCTTTTTTATGGCCAAAGAATTCGCTTTCCATGAGTTCGCCGGGAATGGCACCGCAGTTGACGGGTATGAACGGCTTGCCGGCTCGGGGGCCCAGCTCGTGGATGGAGCGCGCTGCCAGCTCCTTGCCGCTGCCGGACTCGCCGCTGATGTAAACCGGTGCCTGAGAGCGGGCAAGCTTCATGATACTGCTCTGCAAAGCCTGAATGGCCTCGGACTGCCCGGTCATGCGCAGTTTGGTGGCCGGGGGCGTGCCCGGCAACTGGTTACTGCGCACGGCGGCGGCCACCAGTTTGCGCAGTGCGGCCAGGTCTACCGGTTTGGAAACAAAATCAAAGGCGCCGGCTTTCATGGCCTCGATGGCGGTGTCCATATTGCCGTGCGCCGTGATGACGGCCACCGGGGCCTCGGGGTGGTTGGCCTGCATCAGTTTGACCAGGTCTATACCGTTGCCGTCCGGCAGGCGCATATCCGTTAAACAGAACGAGTAGCGGTTATTGGCAATGAGCGCGGTGGCTTCGGCAACTGTGCCGGCGGCATCGCTTTGAATGTTCATGCGGCTGAGCGTAAGCTGCAGCAGCTCGCGTATGTCGGGTTCGTCGTCAATGATCAGGGCGGTTAAATCAGTCATAGTCAGAACAGGCGTTGGTGGTGCGAAAAATCAATTCTGAAGCAGCTGCTGCCGGCCTGGGTAGGCAGGTAATGCAGGCTGGCCTGATTGATCTCGCAAAGCTCTTTGGAGATATACAAGCCTAACCCAGAGCCGCGCTCCGACGTAGTAAAAAAGGGCTCAAAAATGTGAGGCAGTTGGTCTTGCGGGATACCCTCGCCAAAATCCACCACATCCAGAAAGGTTACATCATCGTTTTCGGTTTTGCCCAGAATCAGTTCCACCCGCGCTTCGCCGGTGGTGGCACGGCTGTAGCGCAGGCCGTTGTCAATCAGGTTGGTCAACACCTGGGTGAGGTGGGTGGGGTCCATTTTTATCCAGTGGTGGTGAGCGTCTGAGCCGGTATCCTGCGGCATATTCAGCGCTATGTCCGCCTGCTGGCCCAGACTGAATTGAGCAATAAAACGCGGCAGCCAGGCGTTAAGGTCCAAAATCTCCGGTCGCGGTTCCCGGCGGCGTGACAGGGTCAAAACGCTCTCGATTATTTGATTCACCCGTTTGGTGTGCTGCTCAATGATCTCTGTCAGGCGGGCGTCAGCGGGGACAATATCCGGCGATTCCGCCAAAAGTTGTGCGGCGTGGGATATGGCGCTCAAGGGGTTGCGCACCTCGTGAGCAATGCTCGCCGTCAGGCGCCCCAGTGAGGCCAGCTTCAACTGCTGCGCCTGTTGCGTCATTACCCGGTGGTCTTCCAGGTACACCACCTTGCGTTTGCTGGTGCCCAAGTCCAGGTCCGCCAGGCTCACCCGTGCCTCCTGCCCGGTGCGCACAGACACCACTTGCACCGGCGGCGTCTCCTGATTCTGGCGCCACTGCGAAAACGCTTCGGCCAGGGGCGGCAGGTCGTTCAGGTGCAAGCTGCGGTAGTCGTGGCCGGGGGGCAAATCCATCAGCTGCAGTGCCGAGTCGTTGATCAATTCAACCCGCTCATCTTCATCCACCACCACAATGCCGGTGCGCATGCGCGCCACAATTGCCTGCGCCAGTTTTTGCAGATGCTCTGCCACCTGCGCCTGTTGCATGGCTTCCAGGCTGCTGGAGCGAATTTTTTCTGTCAGCGACTGAAAGGCAAACGCCGTGCAGAACAGCAAAACCCCCAGCGAGCCCGCAGAAAAGATTGCCTGGCTGCTGACGCGGGCCGACTCGGAGGTGTACAGGCTTTCCGCCACTACCAGCAGGCTGGTCATGGCCGCGTAGGCAATGCCCATTTGCCCGCGAATAAATATGCTGCCAATGGCCACAAAGATCAGCAGCAAATAGCCCAGGCCGCTGTCAATGCCGCCGCTGGCGTGCAGCATTAACAACAGCGCCACCACATCAATAACCAGTGACAGCACCAGCCGATTGAACGACCGCACCAGATCCGCCGCCGGGCTTAAGATCAGGGTCATGAAGCACAGCGCCACATAACTGAGGCTGGTCCAAAAAAACAGGGCCGGGGACGAGGTTCCCAGAATGTTGCTGCCGGCGTAGGAGATAAACATACCCGCCAGCACCGTGGCCAGTGTGGTACGAAACACCAGGTAAATACGCAGCAGTGCTTTATCGTGATGGGGCAGTTGATTCATCGGCTATCCGCGCCTGGCCGCTTGCTTCGCGTATCCGCCGGCCAAAGTGGCGGACGGGGTGAGACAAGCCGCATGTTGTTGATGCTGTGGAGGGGAACGCCTCCATGAACCTGTTCAGTGGCTTCAGGGCAAAGGTGCAGGTGCACTGCATAGAGTGTAGGTAATTGGCGGACGTTTAAGAAGGGGGGGCGGTCTGCGCGCAAACCGGGCGCAGACCGGAGGCAAATCTCAGAGGGTACTGGGCGCGGGCGGCTCTATGGCGCCGCTACTGGCCTGGTCGTAGATGTCACGGCTGTCAAAGCCCCGGGATTCTGCCCGGTCAAAGATGCCCAGCGTCAGATAGCTCATCAACCCGCGCGGCTTGGCACCAAGAATATATTTCTGGTCAAACTCGCCGCGATCGTTCAGCGCCGGGTGCTCGGGGAAGTTCAGCGCCAGCACCTGTACGGCAGATTCCGCCAATTCATCGCGGCCCATCAGGTGATAGGCCTGCGCCATCACGGCAAGGCCGTCCGGCACAGCGGGGGTGCCGGGAAAGTTCTCTACCACGTAGTTGCCACGGCTGGCAGCGGCCAGGTAGGCCCCACGGGTAAAATAATAGTTGGCTACGTGAATCTCCGCCCGGGCCAGCACGTTGCGCAGGTAAATCATGCGTTTTTGAGCATCGGCTGCGTAGGGCGACTGGGGGTAACGCAATACAAACTGGGAAAACTGATCAAAGGAGTCGCGCGCGCCACCCGGGTCGCGGTCTGTGTTGTCCGCGCCAAACAGTGCCCCCAAAAAGCTGTCCTCACTGCTGAAGCTTGCCAGGCCGCGCATGTAGTAGGCGTAGTCGGCGTTGCGGTGCTGGGGGTGCAAACGGATGAAACGATCCGCCACCGCCACCACGGCTTCGTGGTCGCCGGCGCGGTAGTGGGCGTAGATAAGCTCCAACTGGGCCTGCTCGCCGTAGGTGCCAAACGGGAAATTTTCTTCCAGTAACTGCAAGGCCTGCACCGCGCTTTGCCAGTTGCTGGCCTGGAGTTGGCGCTGGGCCAATTCGTACACTTCTTGCTCCGTGGCACCCTTTTTACGCTCATCATTACTGGCACAGCCGCCAATAAACGTTAGAATGGCCAGGGAAAGGATCAGTGGCAGCGCAGAAATTCGCATCAAAAACCGCTCTATTTGTCTTGATTTCATATTGTTTCGGCCCCGTGGGCCGGGATGCCGCAGTGTAGCCAGTCGCAGTCAATAACTCAATGACACAACTTATCAGACAAAAATGCCAGGCGCCGCTTACCGTTTCCGGTCAGCGGTTGGATCAGGCCGTGGCGCAGATGTTCCCGGATTATTCACGGGAAAAACTAAAAAACTGGATCAAGGACGGCGCCCTGACCCTGGACGGTCGCACCGTCAGGCCCAACTGCAAGCTGGCAGGCGGCGAGTGGATAGAGCTTGCCGCCGAGCTGGAAGACCAAGGCCAGTGGCAGGCAGAAGCCATGGACCTGGACCTGGTCTATGAAGATGACGCCT
Organism: uncultured Cellvibrionaceae bacterium; assembly: GCA_964399955.1. Classification (GTDB taxonomy): domain Bacteria; phylum Pseudomonadota; class Gammaproteobacteria; order Pseudomonadales; family Cellvibrionaceae; genus CAYNST01. The sequence continues at coordinate 13,451 of CAYNST010000035.1, forward strand.
TGGTGGTCATCAACAAACCTGCCAATCTGGTAGTGCACCCGGCCGCCGGCAATTACCAGGGCACCCTTCTGAACGGTTTGCTGCACCGCTACCCCGAGCTGTACAAGCTTGCCCGCGCGGGCATTGTGCACCGGCTGGACAAAGACACCACCGGTTTGATGGTGGTGGCCAGAACCCTGGAGGCGCAAAACGCGCTGTCGTCCCAACTGCAGGACCGCAGCGTCTCCCGCGAGTATGTGGCGGTGGTGCACGGTGGGCCGCCGGGGCTTGGCACTGTGGATGCACCCATCGGCCGGGACAGCAAAGACCGCAAGAAGATGGCGGTGCGCACCGGTGGCAAGGAGGCCATTACAGATTTCAAAACCCTGCGTCGCTGGGTGGATTTTGGCATGGTGTCGCTGAAGCTGCGCACCGGGCGCACGCATCAGATTCGCGTGCACATGGCGCACCTGGGATTTCCGCTGGTGGGAGACCCCGTGTACGGCAAGCGGCTGCGCGGCAAAAACCTGCTGTCGCCGGAGGCCCTGGCTTTTGTTCAAGGCTTTGGCCGTCAAGCGCTGCACGCGCGCAAGCTGGGCCTGGTGCACCCCATCACCGGCGACTACTGCGAATGGCAAACGCAGCTGCCAGATGACCTGGTGGCACTGATTGATGTGCTTGATGACGGTGCCCACAGTGGCTGATACCTCCTGGTTTTGCGCGGACTGGCCGGCGCCTGCTCAGGTGCGCACCGCCATAAGTACGCGCAATGGCGGCACCAGTTGCGGCCCCTATGCCGGCAACAATTTGGCACTGCACGTTGGTGACAACCCAGAGGCGGTACTGCGCAACCGTGCTCATCTGGCCCGGCAACTGGGGCAGCAGGAATGGCAATGGCTTGAACAGGTGCACGGCACGCAGCTGGTGGAGGCGGGCAGCCAAGCCGGCGTGCCCCAGGCCGACGGTTGTTATACCCGAATGCTCAATCAGGTTTGCGCGGTGATGACGGCAGATTGCCTGCCGGTTTTGCTCTGCGACCCAGCCGGTCGCCAAGTGGCTGCAGTGCACGCCGGCTGGCGCGGTTTGGTACAGGGTATGCTGCCTGCGGCAGTCCAGGCGTTTGCCTTGCCGCCTGAGCAGTTGCTGGTTTACCTGGGGCCCGCCATCAGCCAGCCGCATTACGAGGTAGGTCAAAAGCTGCTGGACCAGTTGGCCCGCCATTGGCCCGACAGCCAATGGCAAGATGCGTTGCGGCCCTCCAAGCGTGCCGGGCACCATTTATTGGATTTGTTTCATCTGGCAAGGCTGGCGCTTGCCGGTGCGGGAGTCAAACACATCTATGGCGGCAGTCACTGTACCTACGCCGACCCCCAGCATTTTTACTCCTACCGGCGCGACGGCGTAACCGGCCGCTTCGTCAGCGCCATCTGGCTGGCAGACCAATAACAGCAGGCTGCGCCTTTGATTAGATCTGCCTGCCGGGCGCTTCTGCGGCCTGCTGCTCAACCTTGACAGCCACTGTTCATCTCAACCCCTGAAAAGGGCTAGCCTTGAAGCTGGTTGACCAGGTCGCCGGTGCGCTCGGCCCAGCGCTTGAACAACCAGCGAAAGTCACGCTGGTTCACCACCCGATTGGTCTGCTTCAGGTGACGGAGCCCGGCAAAGGACCGCGTCTGCTGGTGGTCAACCACCTGAGCCAATTCCTGGCCCATCACGCCGCGGCTCATGCTAAGCTGCAACTCCGCCGCGCCCACCTGGTTAACAAAACTCCTGACAAGCGGGCCGCGACTTAAATCCGGCGCGGTCAGTTGGAAGCGTACCAGTTGGGGCGTAATCACCAGTGAGCCCGGCTCCGGCTGGCTCACCACCCGCAGTTGCGTTTGTTCGGCCAGGGCTTGTTCCAGCTCGGTTTTCAGCAGTTGCGTGTAGCTGGCGCGAAGCCGCTGTTCATCGCGCGGGCTCATATCATGGCGGTGCCTGCGCAGCCAGTGCGCGTCAAAAGACAGCCCCGGCTCGGCAATGTACACCGTCTTGAAGGCACTGAGGTTAACCTCCTGCGCCAGTTTTACCGCGTCAAAACCCCGGTAGTGTGCAGACTGCAGAGGGGCCTGCAAATTATTGGGCGGTTTGGATTCCGCCTGCACCATGCCTGCGGTCAGGCTGACAACCGCAACCAGCAGCCAAGCTTTTATCTTCATGTGCTCACCCGTCGTTTGAAATCAAAAACTCCACGCGTTTTGGAACACTGCGCGGAGGCAAAATTCCTTCCGTTTGCAACCGTTGAACACTGCAAATTCCCTCGCCCCGCTTACTTGATTTTAGTCCGATGGGCCCAAACTTAGTTGTTAAATAGTGTACTTTGAGGATTATCCATGCGCTTAGACAGACTTACCAATCAGCTACAAACGGCCCTGGGTGACGCGCAGTCGCTGGCGGTTGGGCGCGACCACAGCCAACTGGAGCCTGTGCATGTGGCTCAGGCGCTGCTGGACCAGCAAGGCGGCGCGGTGCGCCCACTCCTGGCCAACGCCAGTTTTGACGTGGTGGGCCTGCGCAATGAACTGACCAAAGCCCTGGAGAACCTGCCCAAGGTGCAAAACCCCACCGGCGATGTGCAACTGTCGCAGGAGCTTGGGCGTCTGCTCAACCTGGCCGACAAATACGCACAACAAACCGGTGACAAGTTCATTGCCAGTGAGGCGCTGCTGATGGCCGCCATGCAAGACGGCAACAACAGCCTGGGCAATCTCCTCAAGCGCTTTGGCAACCAGAAAAATCTGGAAGACGCCATTAAAAAAGTGCGCGGTGGCGAAAAGGTAGACAGCGCCGATGCCGAAAACAACCGTCAGGCGCTGGATAAATACACCATTGACCTGACCGCCCGCGCCGAAGCCGGCAAACTGGACCCGGTTATTGGCCGCGACGACGAGATTCGCCGCACCATTCAGGTTTTGCAACGTCGCACCAAGAACAACCCGGTGCTGATTGGCGAACCCGGCGTGGGTAAAACCGCCATTGCCGAGGGCCTGGCGCAGCGCATAATCAACGGCGAAGTGCCCGAGGGTTTGAAAGGCAAGCGCCTGCTGTCACTGGACCTGGGCTCACTGCTGGCAGGGGCCAAGTTTCGCGGCGAATTTGAGGAGCGCTTAAAGGCAGTGCTCAGTGAGCTTTCCAAGCAGGAAGGCGGTGTCATTCTGTTTATTGACGAGCTGCACACCATGGTGGGCGCCGGCAAGGCCGAAGGCGCCCTGGATGCCGGTAACATGTTAAAGCCTGCGCTGGCCCGGGGTGAACTGCACTGCGTGGGCGCCACCACCCTGGACGAGTACCGCAAATACATAGAAAAGGACGCCGCCCTGGAGCGACGCTTCCAGAAGGTACAGGTGGACGAGCCCAACGAACAGGACACCATTGCCATTTTGCGCGGTTTGAAAGAGCGCTACGAGGTGCACCACGGGGTAGACATCACCGACTCGGCCATCATTGCCGCCGCCAAACTGTCGCAGCGCTACATCACAGACCGCCAGTTGCCGGACAAGGCCATTGACCTGATTGACGAAGCCGCCAGCCGCATTCGCATGGAGATAGACTCCAAGCCGGAAGAAATGGACCGGTTGGAGCGCCGCCTGATTCAGTTGAAAATAGAGCGCGAAGCCGTTAAAAAAGACGAAGACGAAGCCGCGCGTAAACGCCTGCAAAAAATAGATGAAGACATTGCCACAGCCGAGCGCGAATACGCCGATATGGACGAGATCTGGCGCACGGAAAAGGCCGCCCTGCAGGGCTCGCAGGACATCAAAAGCAACCTGGAGCAGGCGCGCCTGGACCTGGAAACCGCGCGCCGCGCCGGCGACCTGGGCCGCATGTCGGAGCTGCAGTACGGCATTATTCCAGCACTGGAAAAACAACTGGACCTGGCCAGTCACGCCGAGATGCTGGAGATGAAACTGCTGCGCAACCGCGTCACTGACGAAGAAATTGCCGAGGTGGTCTCCAAGTGGACCGGCATACCGGTGTCCAAAATGCTTGAAGGTGAGCGCGACAAGCTGTTGCGCATGGAAGATGCCCTGCATCAGCGCGTCATTGGCCAGCATGAGGCGGTGGTTGCCGTATCCGACGCCGTGCGCCGCTCCCGTGCCGGCCTGTCAGACCCCAACCGCCCCAACGGCTCGTTCATGTTCCTAGGCCCCACCGGTGTGGGTAAAACAGAGCTGTGCAAGGCGCTGGCGGAGTTTCTGTTTGACAGCCCCGACGCCATGGTGCGCATCGACATGTCGGAGTTCATGGAGAAACACTCGGTTGCGCGTCTGATAGGCGCGCCCCCCGGCTATGTCGGCTACGAAGAGGGCGGCTATTTGACAGAGTCCGTGCGCCGCAGGCCCTATTCGGTGGTGCTGCTGGACGAAGTGGAAAAGGCCCACTCGGACGTGTTCAACATTTTGTTGCAGGTGCTTGACGACGGCCGCCTGACCGACGGCCAGGGCCGCACGGTGGACTTCCGCAACACGGTGGTGGTGATGACCTCCAACCTGGGCTCTGACCGCATACAGGAAATTGCCAACAGCAAAACCTTTGATGCCATCAATGTAGACGGCACGCTGGACGAAGCCGCGCAAACCGGTTACCGCTACCGCGCCATGAAAAACGCGGTGATGGAGGTAGTGGGCAGACACTTCCGCCCGGAGTTTATCAACCGGGTGGATGAGCTGGTGGTCTTCCACCCGCTGGCGCAGGAGCAAATTGAAGGCATAGCCGTAATTCAGCTTGATCGTCTGCGCGCACGCCTGGCGGAGAGGGACTTGCAACTGGATCTGGAGGCGCCGGTGCTGGCGCGGCTGGCTCAGGCGGGCTTTGACCCAATTTATGGGGCTCGGCCGCTGAAGCGCGCCATTACCCAGTTGATAGAGAACCCGCTGGCGCAGGATGTGCTGTCCGGCAAGTTTGCCCCCGGCGATACCATTCACGGCCGGATGCAAGGTGAGCAGGTGGTATTCAGCAGAGACTAAACAAGGCCGCACCTGCGACCAGACATGAGCGGCGGCAAGTGGCAAAACGCTTTACTTGCCGCCCTTTTTTTGGGGCTTAACCTTACCGGCAACTAGTCAGCGGCTTCCTCGGCCTGCTGGCAGTAACGGGCAACGGCCGCCTGGGACAAGGCAATCTCCTGTTTCACTTCTTCCGTCGAAAGCACGCGCATGGCGCCGCTGTCATCGCGCATGCGAATCTCCCAACTGGACTCCAGGGTTGCCAGCCGCTCACGCTCCAGTTCGCAGCGCTCTTCATCCGGCTGGCGGCGGCCCTCCGGCTGATCATCGCCCACGCTGGCATCCAGCGCGGCCGGTGCCGCAGGCGGTTGCAGAGATAATTTCTCGGCCTCAACGCCGGACGGCGGCTTGTCGGTGAAGTGGGTGGTGCCGTTGGCGTCGGTCCACTTGTAAAAATCCGCTGCCTGAGCAGCGCCCGCCAGGACTGCAGCGGCGCAAAAAGCGCTCATACCAGCCCAGTAACCCAATTGTTTGCCCATTGAACGCTGTGTTGTATTCATGCTTTACCTGTGTATTACGGGGTTGAGCGCGTGCAACCTGAGCCGGCGCCAAAAGGGTAGGCAACAGGTACATGAACAGGCCTCGTCCGGCCAAACGTATTGTAAGCAGTTTAGCCGCACAAAGCCTGGCTCACCCCAACCATCCGATGATCGGGCCGCGAGCACCGACGCGGTGCGCAATCATAGCAGCCAGAGGTGCGCCAGAAGGGGCGCCGGTTGGCAATTCCGTTTGCCCGCAGCATTCATGTCGCATCTGCACTGGGCCTTGTTCAGGGGCAGATGGCGTTGATCCGCGCAATAACGTCCGGGGTGAGTTTTTTCACCGTGTGCAGGGCGTCCAGGTTGGCCTCCAGTTGCGACAATCTGGAGCAGCCAATCAAGGCGCAGCTGACGTTGGGGTTTTTCAAGGTCCACGCCAGCGCCAGGCTTGCCTGGCTCACGCCCAGCTCTTGTGCCAGTGCACCCAGTTGCTTCACGCGTTCAAGCTTGCCCGGCCCCTGCTCGGAATCCAGCAACAGTTCGCGCAGCCACTGGTACTCCGGCAGGCCCAGGCGGCTGCCCTCCGGAATGCCGTTATTGTATTTGCCAGTTAGAATACCCGACGCCAGCGGCGAATACACCGTCAGCCCCAGGCGAAAGGCCTTGTACAAGGGCGCGTATTCCTGTTCAACCCGAGCACGCTTTAGCAGGTTGTACTCCGGCTGCTCCATTACCGGGCCAATCAGGTGGTTGTCGCGGGCAAAGTTATGCGCCGCCAGGATGTCTTCAGCGCTCCATTCGGATGTGCCCCAGTAGAGGATTTTGCCCTGGTTGATGAGGGTGTTCATGGTCCATACGGTTTCATCAATGGGGGTGTCCGGGTCTGGCCGGTGGCAGTAGTAGAGGTCCAGATACTCCACCTGCAGGCGGCGCAGAGCGGCGTGGCAGCAGTCCACCACGTGTTTGCGCGACAGGCCCAACTGCGTTGGGCGCTCGCCCCCCCAGAACACCTTGCTGGAGACAATAAATGTATCCCGGCCATAGCCCAGTTTTTTTAGGGCTTCGCCCATCAGGCGTTCGCTCACACCGGCCTCGTAGGCTTCGGCATTGTCAAAAAAGTTGATGCCGGCGTCGTAGGCTCGGGCCATAAGCTCCCGGGCCAGCCGCTGGTCTACCTGTTTGCCAAAGGTCACCCAGCTGCCCAATCCCAGGCCGCTGATTTTTAGGCCGCTGCGGCCCAGCTTGCGGTATTCCATTGTCTACCTCGGTTGTTCTTGTGAGTAGTTGATCTTGTGAATATTTGATCTTGTGAATGGTTACAGCCTGCCAGGCAGACCGTTGCCGTTAGTCTGTACGACCATCAATGGGTAGTGGCGATCAATTTTTCTATGAATGCGTCGGTGTCCGGGTTCACCTGCTGGCGGGCCGGGTCTGCTTCGAACCACGCCAGGCACTGCCTGATGCCCTGGGCAAAGCGCATTTTTGTCTGAAAGTCCGGCACCAGCTGTTTTATTTTGCTGTTATCAAACAGCGCGCTTTGGGATTTGTCCCCCAGCAGGGTGCCGGTGTAGCCCGGGTCCAGGGCGCAGATCCGGTCAGAGGTTACGTGTACCAACTGCGCCTGGCGGCCCAGCGCCTGCGCTGTCAGTTCGTAGATGGTGTTCCAGCTTAAAAATTCATCAGAGGTGATGTGAAAGTCCTCCCCCAGCGCCGCCGCCTGGCCCAGCAGGCCCACAAAACCGCGGGCAAAATCCTCTGCGTGGGTAATGGTCCACAGGGCGGTGCCGTCGCCGTGCACCACCACCGGCTTGCCCGCCTTCATACGGGCAATGCTGGTGTACTCATTCCAACCGCCAATTGGCAAAGGCACAACCCGCGCATAGGTGAATGACGGCCTCACCACTGTTACCGGGAATTTCTGCGTCTGCCAGGCCTGCATCAGCAACTGCTCGGCGGCAATTTTGTTGCGGGAGTACTCCCAGTATGGGTTGTGCAGCGGCGTGCGCTCGGTGATGTAGGGGGTGGGGCCCGGGTTTTGATAACAAGATGCCGAGCTGATAAACACATATTGCGCCGTTCGGCCTTTAAACAGGCGTATATCGCGCTCTACATCCTTGGCAGTAAAGGCAATCCAGTTGACCACTGCGTCCCACTCGCGCCCGGCCAGCACAGCCTCAACCGCCGATGCATCGTTGATATCGGCCCGCAGGCACTCCGCGCCGGGCAGCTCCGCATGCGCCCCGGAGCGGTTCAGCAGGGTAAGCTCCAGCCCCTGCGACAGCAGTAATTGACTAACGGACAAACTGATGTTGCCGGTACCACCGATAAACAAGATTTTCATGGGGTTCCTCGGGTTGGGTGGGCGATCTGGGCGTGGAGCGGAGTATAGCCACTCTGCTGCCCGTCTGTGGAGGCCTCAAGTGTCCGGGGGGCGTCTCGGTTGGCGCAGGCCTTGACTTTGGCCCTCATTTGAAGACAATGACAAGTTCGCCTAATGGATGGTGGATATGGCCGACTGATCTCGGTAGCAGTCCAATAGCAAGCAGAGTAACCGTTTTCTTGCCCATCCCTGTTGTGCGGGGGCACCTTTACCGCGATGCCCTGTCAATTCAGTCTTGGAACATTCATTGGGTTCATCTGCGTAAGTCTTGCTCTGGGCGGGCTGCGTAGAGGCCTGACCATTTGTACCAAGGCACGCTTTACCCGGCTGTTAATGAACCGCGTGGCATTGCTTCGGCTGCCTCGTCTGCGTTTTTTACCGGCCTTGAGCAGCAGCAACAGCTAAGAACTGCTTCAAACCCAGCCGTATCGTTTACAATGTTGGCCCCGAGGGTGGGGTGGCGGCTTTTGTTTGGGTCGTTCGGGCGGTTGATGCTCGTTTTGCAATCTCAATAGAGGAATCCAAGCGGTGGAATTACTTTCCGGCGGTGACATATTAATGCGAGCGCTGGCCGACGAGGGTGTTGAATGCATCTTCGGTTATCCAGGCGGCGCGGCGCTGCACATCTACGATGCTTTATTTCGGCAAGACAAAATCCGGCACGTGCTGGTACGCCACGAGCAGGCGGCCACACACGCAGCCGACGGCTACGCGCGGTCTACCGATAAAGTGGGTGTGGTGCTGGTCACTTCCGGCCCCGGTGCCACCAATGCCATTACCGGCATTGCCACCGCCTACATGGATTCCATCCCCATGGTGGTTATTTCCGGCCAGGTTGCTTCCGACAAGATCGGTGAAGACGCCTTCCAGGAAACCGACATGGTGGGTATCTCGCGCCCCATTGTTAAGCACAGCTTCCTGGTGAAAAACGCGGCGGATATCCCCGCCATCGTCAAAAAGGCATTTCACATCGCCTCCACCGGCCGCCCCGGTCCCGTGGTTATTGATATCCCCAAGGACATCACCAACCCGGTGGACAAGTTTGAGTACAACTACCCGGACAAGGTCAAGCTGCGCTCCTATTCGCCGGCCGTGCGCGGTCACGCCGGTCAGATCCGCAAGGCCGTACAGCTGTTGATTGGCGCCAAGCGCCCCATCATCTACGCCGGTGGCGGTGTTATCCTGGGTCGCGCAAGCGCACAGCTGACCGAGCTTGCCCGCCGTTTGGATGCGCCGGTCACCAACACCCTGATGGGGCTTGGCTGTTACCCGGCCAGTGACCGGCAGTTTTTGGGCATGTTGGGCATGCACGGCTTTGTTGAGGCCAACTTTGCCATGCACGAGGCAGACGTTATCCTGGCGGTGGGCGCACGCTTTGACGACCGGGTAACCAATACCCCCGGCCTGTTCTGCCCCAACGGCAAGATCATTCACATTGATATAGACCCGGCGTCCATCTCCAAAACCGTCTGCGTTGACCTGCCCATTGTTGGCCCGGTAGACAGCGTTTTGAACGACATGCTGGAGATTCTCTCCAGCGCCGAAGAAAAGCAGGACGCCCAGGCGCTGGCCGCCTGGTGGGAGCAAATCAACCAGTGGCGCGAGCAGTACGGCTTGCTGGTCAAGCCGCGCTACCGCACCGACGGCGACATGATCATGCCACAGGAGGTGATCACCGCGCTTTATGAAGTCACCAAGGGCGACGCCTTTGTCACCTCGGATGTGGGCCAGCACCAGATGTTCTCTGCCCAGTATTACCCCTTCAACAAGCCCAAGCGCTGGATCAACTCCGGCGGCCTGGGCACCATGGGCTTTGGTCTGCCGTCTGCCATGGGCGTGCAGTACGCCCACCGCGACGCGGTGGTAGCCTGTGTGACCGGTGAGGGCAGCATCCAGATGTGCATTCAGGAGTTGTCCACCTGCAAGCAGTACCACCTGCCGGTCAAAATCATCTGCCTCAACAATCAGGCGCTGGGCATGGTGAAGCAGTGGCAGGATATGCAGTATGAAAGCCGCTACTCCGAGAGCCTGTATGAGGAATCCCTGCCGGACTTTGTCAAGCTGGCCGAGGCCTACGGCCACGTTGGCATACGCGTAACCAAACGGGAGGAGCTGCGGGCCAAGCTGGAAGAGTGTTTTGCCATGAAGGACAAAACCGTGTTCATGGACATTTATGTAGACCCAAGCGAACACGTATACCCGATGATGATTGCCCCCAACGGCTCCATGCGGGATATGTGGCTTAGCAAGACGGAGCGCACCTGAGATGAGACGTATCATATCGCTGTTAATGGAAAACGAACCGGGTGCCCTGTCGCGCGTGGTGGGGCTGTTTTCCCAGCGCGGCTACAACATTGAGACCCTGTCTGTTGCGCCCACAGAGGACGCATCGCTGTCGCGCCTGACACTCACCACCATAGGCGACGACCGCAAAATAGAGCAGATCACCAAACACCTCAACCGCCTCATTGAAGTGGTGAAACTGGTGGACTTGACCGAGGGCCCGCACATAGAGCGCGAGTTGATGCTCATCAAAGTGCGCGCCACCGGCATGCAGCGCGCAGAGATCAAACGCTGTGTGGATATCTTCCGCGGCCAGATCATCGACGTGACCGCCTCGGTCTACACCATCCAGATCACCGGCACCACCGATAAACTGGAGGCCTTCTACCAGGCCGTGGGTGAAGCCTCCATCCTGGAAGTGGTGCGTTCGGGCGTATCGGGCATCAGTCGTGGGGAGAAGGTGCTGAGTCTTTAATCGGCCGCGCTTATGAATCATGTCTGGAAAGCCGGCTTCTGCCGGGTTTTTTATATTGGTTTTGCTTCAGCAAGCACCGTTTCACGGAATTTGGCGGGCAAGTCTCCGGGAGTTAGAAGATCAACGCGGACGCCCAGCAGGTCTTCCAACTCCAGCTGAAGCCCGCCCAAGTCCAACAAGGTGGTGCCTGGCAGCGCGTCCACCAGCAGATCCAGGTCGCTGTCATCGTGGTCCGTTCCATAGCGAGCGGATCCAAATAGCCTGGGACTGATCGCTTGGTGGCGCGCAACCGCTGCGCGGATCGCTTCCCGCTGCAATTTCATGACTATTGAAGGCTTCATGCTTTCCCTCCGCTTTTGCGTTGAGAATAATGCAGCTGAATCGCAGCAGCAATAGCCTAACCCTCCACCAACTGCTCCCAAAACGCCTGTACCACCGGGCTCTTCAACCGGCTGTTCTGCACGCAAAGCCCCACCTCGTAGGGTTTTAGCGGCGGCTGGTGGCTGAGAGGTTCCACCATATTGGCCAGGGGGCTGTTGTGCAGCACAATCTCTGGGATTAAAGCCACGCCAAAACCCAGGCTTACCATGCTGACAATGGCCTCGTGGCCGGCCACCTGTGCGTAGATGTTGGGTGTTAACTGCCGGGTGCGAAACCACTCGTCCAGACGCTCCCGCGCCACACCCTGTTCCGACAGGATAAACGGCACCTTCTGCCAGAAATCCGCTTGGTCCTCGGCGGGCAGGGCGCTGCTGTAGTTGCGCGGGCGGATGAACACCAATGGCGAGGTGGTAATGCGCTTGAAACCGAGGCTCTGCGGCATGGTGTCCAGACGGGCGGCTATGGCAATGTCCTCGTTCCCCTCCAGCACCCGGCTGATGGCCAGTGCCGGGTCCCCGGTGTGCAGTTTTATCTCAATCAACGGGTGCTGGGTGCGGAAGTTGGCCAGGATGTCATAAAGAAAGCTGTAGCTGGCGGTAACCGAGCAATACAGGCTCAACTCGCCCTGCAACATGCCGCGCTGGGCCTGCAGGGCATGTTGCAAAGTTTCCCACTGCTGCAGCGTCTCCCGCGCAAAAACCAACAATTGCTGCCCCTGCCGGGTAATGGCCACCGAGCGGTTATCCCGTTCAAACAGGCTGCAGCTCAAATCCTCCTCCAGTTGCCGAATGGCCCGGCTGAGGGTAGAGGGGCTGGCGTGGCAGCGTTTAGCGGCCCGGCTGAAGTGCAGGGTCTCCGCCAGCGCCACAAACATGCGTAGTTTAACCGTATCCATAGGGCGTTGCTTTTTTTGCAATATTAAGTTGCAAATATATCATTTTACTCAACGCCTGAACCGCTCTAAACTTCCTACCTGTTTTTAACCCGACCGCTCAACGAGGGCTCATCATGAAAGTTTTTTACGATAAAGACTGCGACATCTCCATCATTCAGGGCAAAACCGTTGCCATCATCGGCTACGGCTCACAGGGCCACGCCCACGCCAACAACCTGAAAGACTCCGGCGTAGACGTAGTTGTGGGCCTGCGCGCAAGCTCGCCCTCCGCGCAAAAAGCGGAAAAATCCGGCCTTAAAGTGCGCCCCGTGGCCGAAGCCGTAGCCAGCGCTGACGTAGTCATGATCCTTACCCCGGACGAGTTCCAGTCCACGCTTTACCGCGACGAAATAGAGCCCAACCTGAAGCAGGGCGCCACCTTGGCCTTTGCCCACGGTTTTGCCATTCACTACAACCAGGTTGTGCCGCGCCAGGACCTGGACGTCATCATGATTGCCCCCAAGGCACCCGGCCACACCGTGCGCACGGAGTTCACCAAAGGCGGCGGCATTCCAGACCTGATTGCCATTCACCAGGACGCCACCGGCAAGGCCCAAGCCGTTGCCCTGTCCTACGCCAGCGCCATCGGCGGCGGCCGCACCGGCATCATTGAAACCACCTTCAAAGACGAGTGCGAAACCGACCTGTTTGGTGAGCAAGCAGTACTGTGCGGCGGCGCAGTAGAGCTGGTCAAAGCCGGTTTTGAAACCCTGACAGAAGCCGGCTACGCGCCGGAAATGGCCTACTTCGAGTGCCTGCACGAGCTGAAGCTGATTGTGGACCTGATGTACGAAGGCGGCATTGCCAACATGAACTACTCCATCTCCAACAACGCGGAGTATGGCGAATACGAAACCGGCCCCAAAATCATCAACGAAGAGTCCCGTCGCGCCATGCGCCAGGCCCTGAAAGACATTCAAAACGGCGAATACGCCAAGAAGTTCATCATGGAAGGCATGTCCAACTACCCCTCCATGACCGCCAACCGCCGCAACAACGCCGCCCACCCCATAGAGCAGGTAGGCGCCAAGCTGCGTGAAATGATGCCTTGGATTGAAGCCAACAAGATCATCGATAAAACCAAAAACTAACGTAACCATTCAGCTCACGCCCGAATTTGCACATAGCTACGTTAAAAAATGGTCACCATCCTGTCGGGAACAGGATGGAACGGCTGGAAAGCCGTCCTCGAAGGGGCGGAGCACAGGGAGTGCGGAGTATTTACACGTGTAAACTCACATTTTTCGCCTTGCTCTGCACAAATTCGCACGCAATCTGAACAGTCGCGGCATGGGCTGAATAGCAATAAATTAGCAGTATTCGGCGCGCCCAACCGGGCGCGCCATCATAACCTACCTCCTGCAGTGCCACTTAAGTACCAGCTACCCCCTCCTTTACTCTCCCTCAGTCAACAATTCACGCCCGCGCCATCCATCTGCCAAACCCGCCACGAATAGGCCTTTTTTGTGTGGCAGGCGCTATCTTTGCGCAACTTTATGTTGTATAACAAAGACTTGCGCCAAGGTCTTGACAATTGCCCTGGTATTTACCGCCAATTATTTTTGGCGCCGCGCACCCACGTACATTGGAAGCTGAGCAATGACCAAATCTGAGCTTATCGAGCGTATAGCCGAACATCAGGATCAACTCTCTCCCAAAGATATAGAAGTTGCCATCAAACTGGTACTGGAGTACATGGCGCAGAGCCTGTCGGCGGGAGAACGCATCGAAATTCGCGGTTTTGGCAGCTTTTCTGTGCATTATCGGGCACCAAGAGTAGGGCGCAACCCCAAAACCGGCGAGCCGGTAGAGCTGGAAGGCAAGTACGTGCCGCATTTTAAGCCCGGCAAGGAATTGCGCGACAAGGTCAATGAAAGCGTGAGCCCGGTGCGCGGCTAAGCCAAAAATTCGGCTGTGATTTAGGCAAGCTTGTTATATACTTTCGCACCAGAAAACCGCGTCAGGGGAATAAAACGTGCGCTGGCTCTCACTGCGGCCCTTTCAGTTGGCGTTTTGAAGCAACACCCTCTTGTAGTTCTCTATAGTTCCTAATTCATCTTTTTTAACGGGATCTCATACTCTTCATGTCGACTGTCATTCCAGTGGTGTTGTCCGGCGGTAGCGGAAGCCGACTTTGGCCCAAGTCCCGCCATCATTACCCCAAGCAACTGCATCGCCTGTACGGCGAGCACACCATGTTGCAACACACCATTTTGCGCGTCGCCTCTCTGCCCGGTAACCCCATTGTCATCTGCAACAACGAGCAGCGCTTCATGGTGGCAGACCAGGTGCAGCAGATTGGCGTGCAGGCAGAGATCATCCTGGAGCCCGTTGCCCGCAACACCGCGCCGGCCATAGTGGTTGCCGCCCTGCGCGCGGTCAAAACAGACCCGGACGCCGTCATCGCCGTCTTCGCGGCAGACCATCTGATAAAAGACCAGGCGGTGTTCCTGGCGGCACTGGATAAGGCCATTCAGGCCGCAGCGCAAGGGCGCCTGGTCACCTTTGGCGTGCAGCCCACCCACGCAGAAACCGGCTACGGTTACATCCGCGCTGACATGGGCGACGAGCACAGCGCCAAGGTGCAGGCATTTGTAGAAAAGCCCAACGCGGAGCTTGCGCAGGAGTACCTGGCAAGCGGAAAATACTTCTGGAACAGCGGCATGTTTGTGTTTTCGGCGGCCTGCCTGCTGCAAGAAGTAAAAAAACTCTGCCCCGGCATTCTTGCCGGCTGCGAGGCCGCCCTGGCTGCCAGCTGCAAAGACCTGGACTTTATTCGCCTGGATGAGGCGGCCTTTTCCCAATGCGATAACCAGTCCATTGACTATGCTGTAATGGAAAAAACCGACAAGGCCTATATGGTGCCGCTCAATGCCGGCTGGAGCGATGTAGGCAGTTGGCAGGCCTTGTGGGAGGTTACAGATAAAGACGAGCACGGCAATGCCTCCCTGGGAGACGTCATCGCCATAGACAGCAAAAACTGCTACGTCAACGGCGACGGCCGGCTGGTAGCCCTGGTGGGTGTTGAAGACCTGATAGTGGTAGAAACCGCAGACAGCATACTGGTGGCCCACAAAGACCACTCCCAGCAGGTCAAAAAAGTAGTTGACCGCCTCAAGGCAGAAAACCGCAGCGAGTACCAGGCCCACCGGGAAGTGCACCGCCCCTGGGGCAGCTACGACCTGGTGGATTCTGGCGAGCGCTACCAGGTAAAGCGCATAATGGTGCGCCCAGGCGCCAGCCTCTCCCTGCAAATGCACCATCACCGTGCAGAGCATTGGGTAGTTGTTGCCGGTACAGCTGAGGTTCAGCGAGGCGATGAGATAATCGTATTAAGTGAGAACCAGTCGCTTTATATACCGCTGGGAGAGAAGCACCGCTTATCCAACCCCGGCAAGATCAAGCTGCAACTGATGGAAGTAGCCAGCGGAAGTTACCTGGCAGAGGATGACATCGTCCGCTTTCAGGACGATTTTGGTCGGGTTTAGCACGGCGGGCATGAATTGTGGTGCACTTCTTGATAGAAGGTGAAGTTGCCCACAATTTCTGTAGTAATTTACGGCTGCTACTCGCCGGCCAGCAAAAAAAATCCGTAGAACATTGCCTTAGGTAGTGCAGATAAATTGTTCCAGGAGCTTTTAGATGGATTTAAGTTTGGGGATGTTGATCGTCAGTTTTGCCTTTGCTGGCGTGCTATTGAAGTTGCTAAAGCCCGTGGCTTGCTGGGTGGGCATGGTAGACAAACCCGGTGGCCGCAAACGCCACGAAGGCCTGATACCGCTGATTGGCGGTATCTCTGTTTTTGGTGCAGTATTCCTCACCGCATACCTGTTCATAGAGCAGCCCACGTTTATTCGCTTGTTTATGGTTGGCTGCGCCTTTATGGTATTCTTGGGCGCCATAGATGACCGCTACGACATCAGCGCCCGCTTCCGTCTGGTAGGACAACTGCTGATAGCCACCATCTTTGTCTACGGTCTGGATATCTACCTGGCCAACTTTGGCAACCTGCTGGGCATGGGGGATATTTACGCCGGCTGGCTGGGCTACCCGCTTGCCATTCTCTCTTTGGTGGGTGTGGTAAACGCCTTTAACATGTTAGACGGCATAGACGGCTTGATTGGCTCCTTGGGCGTTATCTCCTTCCTGGGGCTGTTTTACCTGTTCGGCACCGCCGGTCACATGGACCTGGCACTGCTTTGCATCACCTTTGTAGGGGCGCTGTTGGCCTTTCTGGTGTTCAATATTTGGGGCAAAACCCAGGGCAACAGCACCTTGGGCAAAGTTTTTATGGGCGACGCCGGCAGCATGCTGGTAGGATTGGCAGTGGGCGTACTGGTTATAGCCGGTGCCCAGGGGGAGGGCGCAGCCTTCAAACCCATCACCGCCCTCTGGTTTGTACTGCTGCCCATGACGGATATGTTTACCATCATGTACCGCCGCATCAAGCGCGGCAAGTCCCCGGTGGC
>CAYNST010000036.1:0-29153 GCA_964399955.1 uncultured Cellvibrionaceae bacterium
CCTAGTTTCCTGTCTCTACTGCCGCGTTTGGAGCAGACTTCTGAGGTCCAATATTCTAACGGAAATGTGCTATCTTGGCACATCAGCAGCCTATTCGCCCAACCGCTTCTAGCACAGGTATCGTCCACTCCTCCAACTGCGCTCCCGCGCCGGGCAGGAAGCGAACCAGGCAGACGCCATCATCCACATCACCTCCAGAACACAGTAGCAAGGCAAGTTCATGGCCGAAAGAAAGCAGCTTCGACGTCACTTAACCTATTTGGCGCTACTGCCTACCCTGACTGCATTGGCCATATTGACCCTGGGCTTTGTTTATGTTGAACGCCAGCACCTGATCGACTATGAACGGCAGGTATTTCAGGTCATAGAGCTGACCAGCGGCAGCGAGATTGCCAGAGAGAGTTTTGATGCAGACGGTTTCCGCCCACTGGCACAGCAACTGTTGCTTCTGGAACCTGTTCACTATCTGGCCGTCGCCGATGAGCAAAAACGCCCGCTCGCCAATTACGGCCTGCCGCTGCCGTTCAAAGATCTGAGTTGGATAGCCGGTTCCGATTCGGCCTCCATGCGTACGCGCAATCATTCGTTCATAGCCCTGCCGATAAAAGGCGCCGCTGAAACGCATTGGCTGGTGGCGGGAATTAATACTCAGCCGCTGCAAGCCAATCAGGTCCACGGCCTGCTGGTACTGATGCTCAGTACTGTCGCCGCACTTGCCCTGCTGGCCTACTTTGCCATCAGGTTGAGGGTCATGGTTTCTGATCCTCTGTCCAATATTGTCAATGAGATGCGCTCAATTCTTGCGCAAGACGACTATCATCAGCTGACACCGGTACCCGGCAGCCTGTACCGAGACCTGATCGAGATATTCAATGAGCTGGTCGCCATGCAGCAGTTTGTCCGTGAAGATATGCAGACTTATGTCGAGCAGTCCACCAAGGAAATCCGTGAAACGCTGGAAACCGTTGAGATTCAAAATATCGAGCTGGACATTGCTCGCAAAAATGCACTGCAGGCCAGCAAGGCGAAGTCCGAGTTTTTGGCCAATACCAGCCATGAACTGCGCACACCTTTGAATGGCATATTGGGTTTTTCCGGCTTGCTGTCCAAGACTCACCTGACAACCGAACAGCGAGACTACCTCACCCACATAGAGCATTCGGCACAAGGTTTGTTTTCGGTCATTAACGATATCCTGGATTTTTCCAAGCTTGAAACCGGTGAGCTGACACTGGAGTACAAACCGGTCGCCATTCGCGAAACAGTAGAAGAAGTTCTCACACTCTACGCGCCACAAGCACATGAAAAAAACCTGCGGCTGTTATCGAGCATTAACGAAAACGTGCACGCAAATCTGTTGGGCGACCCACTGCGCCTGAAGCAGGTGATCACCAATCTGGTCTCCAACGCGATAAAGTTTTCTCATCGCGGATATATTGTTGTCCGCGTCATTTGCCTGGCTGAGACAGACAATCAAGTAGAAATAAAATTCTGCGTGTCGGACAACGGAGTGGGTTTAAGTCCAGAGCAACAAGCGCAGTTGTTTGATGCCTTTAGTAAAGCCGATCCAAGCGACAGCCGAATCCCGGGAGGCACCGGGCTTGGACTGGCTATTGCACAGGGGCTGGTGAGTCGCATGCACGGGGAAATGGGCGTAGACAGTGAATTGCATCAGGGCTCCAATTTCTGGTTCACCGTGCGCCTGGGCCTGGATAAGCGGCGCGTAACGCAGTCGCCACTGGCCAATTCCTTGTATGGGGTTCACGTACTGGTTTACGACGCAGACCCGGTTTGTCGTACAGAAATACTGCACCATATGGACTGCTGGGGTGCGTTTTACACGGAAGCGAGCCAATTGAACCGGATAGATGAGGTGCTGTTACAGCCCGCAGGAACTCACAAAATTCAGCTGGTTGTGCTTGATGCCTACACCGATGAAAACGGTTTTGACAAGAGCAAACTGGTAGAAGCGGTTCACCTGCTTCACGCCCGGCACCGCATTCCGATTGTTATTCTGGCCCCACCCAGTATTCAGCGACTACTGCAAAAGGAGATTGCCGGGCTGAATACCTTGATTGTTCCCCGCCCAATCGTGCATCAACAATTGCACCAGGCAATTTGCAACCAACTCAATATCACCCGCCCTCTTTCCGCCCCGTCGGATTCGGCCTCACCCAACCGGCCCACAGGTGGCCTGGCGCAAAGGTTGCGCCTGCTGGTGGTAGACGACAACCCCGCCAATCTGAAACTGGTAATTGAATTTCTAAAGGGATTGGGTATCGAGGCGGAAGGTGCCGATTCCGGTCAGCAGGCCCTGGATTTGTTCGACCAGATGCATTTTGACCTGGTACTCATGGATGTTCAAATGCCGGAGATGGACGGCCTGGAAACGACGCGTCAACTGCGCTTACGTGAGGGTGACCGGCGGGTACCCATTGTGGCTTTGACTGCACACGCTGTGGACGAACAGCGCATGCAACTTCTGCTGGCCGGCATGGACGACTATCTGAGCAAGCCTGTTAGCGAATCGGACTTGAAAACCATCGTAGAACGCTGGATAACGCAGCAAACGGACCTGGAATTACACAACAGCTCGGATGCCTACCTGCGCCTACAACACAGTGCCAGTGCGGCAAATCTGCAATTGAAAAAACCGGCAAAAGATGTGTTCAGCTGGTCCGAATCCATGAGCCTGGCCAAACAAAAACCGGACCTTGCCACCGATATGCTGGCAATGCTGCTGGGCAGTTTATGTGAGACACGTCAACAAGTAGCGCAGCTACTGGAAGTAAAGGACTACCCAAGACTGCTGGAGGTGGTTCACAAGTTTCACGGAGGTTGCTGTTACTGCGGAGTACCGGCTCTGCGCAAAGCCAGTAAAACGCTGGAAGATGCATTGCAGGCCTGCGCCTACGATGAAGTGGACACTTTGACGGCAGCCTTGCTGGAGAGCATTGACGACGTCAAGGCATGGTCAAACGACATTGACGTTGCCAGCCTGTTTGGAGACCCGGACGACTGAGACCAACGTAAGCGGTAACCGGCCCGCGCCCCCGGGACGGCTCAAGTTGCATCGGAATGTGTGAGAGCAAAGTGAAATGTGAGTTTACGAGGAAAGGGTTAATGCACTTGCTGTACTGCACCCCTTCCAGGCCGCTTTTCCCGTCATGCCATCCTGTTCGGACGGGAATCCTTAGAGAACGCAGCGATGGGCAGGTTTGGGCGATAGTCGAATAGTCACAAGAAGAGTTCCCTGCTTTTGAGCGGCCTGCCGCCCAGCAGAGGCGAAAGCGCCATCCGAGCAATCTGCTTGGCAGCAATCAGCGTGGGTTCGGCGGAAAAGTCTCGACGCCCCAGCGCCAGAATCTCTGCACCGCCAAAGATCCCTTCCTGAGGCCCCCCCCCCGCCACAGTGACTGCAGTAAATCCGCAGTCGATTTGCAGCTGGTAGGTGCCATTGGGTGAAATGGGTAGGCCACTGTCGCAGCAGTGCCCGTAGTCAAAGGCCAATCCGAACTCCTGCAGCAAGTCCAGTTCAAAACTGCGCAGCATTGGCTCGGCGGCCTTCAGCGATGCCGCTCTTGACAAGCACCGCAGGCACCGCTCGTAAGTATCAAAGATAGCCGGCTGTTCGTCCGCAAGCGGCAGGACACGCAAGAGCAGTTCGTTGAGATAGAGCCCGCAGTAGGCCAATTTGCCAGGCAGCCGCAATGCCGCTTCTCCCGTTGGCTCACATACCCTCAATGTTTTCAATTCCGAGGCGCCGCGCCAGTTGAACAGCAAAGGCTGAAACAACATATATTGGCCGGTTTGTTTGACCGCCGCTTTACGTGCCACCACCGAGACCCGACCGCTTTCTGCGGTGATCAGATCCAGCAGGACGCGGGAGTCGGTGTATTGTCTGGTATGCAGAATATAGCCGCGCGTGAGCGTTGCTTGCGCCGCCTGTTCAGCCTTCATAACCCAGACTGCGCAAGGCGCGATCATCGTCGGACCATCCAGCCTTGACTTTGACCCAGAGACGCAGCATTACCTTGCCGCCGAACATCTGCTCCATGTCCAGGCGCGCGGCCTGGCCAATGGCTTTCAGCCTGGCTCCTTTTTCGCCTATCAGAATGCGCTTTTGCCCGTCACGCTCAACCAGGATCAATGCTGATATTTCGGTAAGGCCGCCGTTGACCTTGAATTCCTCGATTTCCACCGCAACCTGATAGGGGATCTCCGCACCCAGTTGCCTCACTATTTTTTCCCGGATCAGCTCCGAGGCCATGAAGCGTGAACTCTTGTCGGTGACCTGGTCATCGGGGAAAAAATGCTCACCCTGCGGAAGCCGGGCGACAATTTCCCGCTCCAGCAGGTCCAGATTGGTTTGCCGCAGGGCCGACAGTGGAATGATAGCTGCGGGGTTTAACTTGTTTTGAATAAACTGCATGTGTGCCATCAGCGTGGACTTGTCTTCAACCTTATCCACTTTATTGATGGCCACCAGCACTTTGTTGGCGGAGGGGCGAATCTGCTCGGCCACCAATTCGTCTTCTTCGGTCCAAGCGGTGCGGTCGACTATGAAAACGATAACATCTACATCGGCAGCAGCAGAGACCGCTACCCGGTTCATGTAGCGGTTGATGGCTTTTTTCTGCCCCAAATGTATGCCCGGCGTGTCGACAAACACCATTTGCACGGCACCTTCGGTTTTGATTCCGGTAACATTCTGGCGGGTGGTTTGCGGTTTGCGGGAGGTGATGCTGATCTTCTGCTCCAACATGTGGTTGAGCAGGGTGGATTTACCCACATTGGGCCGCCCCACTATGGCAATGTATCCGCAATAACTTGTCTCATCCACCATCGAGGTTCTCCAGTCGGCCTAGCATCATCTCTGCGGCCTTTTTCTCCGCAGCACGGCGGCTGGCGGCTGTCGCCTGCGTCGGATCGCGGCTAACGTTAATGTGGCAGGCTACGGTAAACTGCTGACAGTGAGCTTCGCCTGTGATGTTTACAACCTCATAACGCGGCAGTGGCTGCTGACGGGCCTGCAACCACTCCTGCAATTGGGTCTTAGGGTCTTTATTGGAAAGATCATCCAGCGACAGCTTGCGCAGGCGAGTGGCAAACTGCGAGAGTATGAATGCTTTAGCGGCTTCTGTCCCACCGTCCAGGTAAATAGCCCCGATGATTGCTTCAAACACATCGGCCAGGATGGACGCGCGCGCGCCACCACCGCTTTTGATCTCGCCCTCGCCCAAATACATGTAACTGCCCAGGTCCAGTTGCCGTGCCATTTCGGAGAGCGTCTCACCCTTAACCAGGGTCGCACGCAACCGGCTCAGGTCACCCTCTGCCGCACTGGGCAGCTGCCGGTACAAGGCTTCAGCAATGGTGAAGTTCAGTATGGAATCACCAAGAAATTCCAGGCGTTCATTGTGGGGCTGTGCGTGGCTTCTATGGGTCAAGGCCTGCTTCAGCAGGCCGCTATCTTTGAAGGTGTAATTCAGCATGTCTGGACAGTGAGTCTCGGTGTATTACTTCTTTGGTGCTTTACAGCATTTGTCCGGAGCAGACGAGTCAAGAACGTTGTCAAATTTGACCACCGCGTCGACATTACCCATCAGCGGTACCCGAACCTCATAAGTGATCATGATCAGTGTCTTGTTCTGCCGACGGTCTATCTCCAATGCCTTAGCCGCGTCGCCTCGTACATTGTTGATAGAGTAGTAGTCGCCCAGTTCCCTGCGTATCGTATCCTTTGAAAGCTGCCCCAGATCATCAGGATGATTCCTGGCCAGGGTTTCCAATGCATTTTTGATGTAGAAATTGTCCAGGTAAACCGGCCCCAGCCGAAGAAATACCGTCAGCGTTACGCCAAAGGTGACCAGCAGTAACAGTATTGACAGGGTGTTCATTCCCCTTTGTTTTACCAAGCTCACCATAATTGACCCAGCTCAACTAATTGATGCTACCCGCCCGTTTAAACGACGGAAGCCCTTCGTTCCAGTGCATCCAGATAGCAAATGCCTTGCCAACGATATTTTTGTCGGGTACGTAAGGGCTTTGCCAGGCCCGACTGTCCAGGCTGTTGTCGCGGTTGTCGCCCATCATGAAATAATAGCCTTCTGGCACGACCCAGGTGCCCTCTCGACTGAAGCGGCCGGGTTTCATGCACTTTCGAGCCAAAGACTCCTTGTCGCCGAACCGCTCGTGCACCACAGCAAACTGGGTCCAGCAGCCCGGCGCAAAGCTCACATCCTCATCAAAGTATAGGAACTCCTGCTCAACTTGCTCGCCGTTGATATAAAGCTGGTTGTCAGCGTAGCGGACTGTGTCACCCGGCCGACCAATAAGCCGCTTGATGAAATAGCGATCTTCGTGGGGCGGGAAAAACACCACCACATCGCCACGCTGCGGGTCGCCGGTTTCGATTACCTTGGTTTTGAACACCGGAAGCCGGATGCCGTACGCGAACTTGTTCACCACTATGAAGTCTCCAACCTGCAAGGTCGGGATCATGGATTCCGAAGGAATTTGAAAGGGTTCAATCAAAAAAGAACGCAATACGAATACAAACGCCAGCAGAGGGAAAAACGACTTGGCGTACTCAACCAACAGCGGCTCCTTGCGAGCGGCTGTAAGCGCCGATTCATAAGCCGGACTGCGTGCCTGCTCCTCACCGTCAAATTGCTCTGTTACGGCGGCTATTTTGGCTTTGCGCGCACGAGAGAAGTAGGCTATATCCGCCAACCAGATGGCTCCGGTTACGCTTACCGCAATCAAGAGAATTAAAGGTAAGTTGATGTCCATAATTTATAGAAGACCTTAATATCTAACTTCCGGTAAGCCTTATCCACAGGCAATTCGGGCACAGGGTGCGGTGAGCTGCCACCGCTTTCAGAACTTTCGCACAGGCCGGGCCTACAGCCGTTTCACGACCGGAAGCGGCTCCCGCTGCGCAGGCGAACCTGGGCTATATCAACAGGCACAAAATACACATCAGCTATCCACTTTGAGAACAGCCAAGAATGCCTCTTGAGGTATCTCAACTTTGCCAACCTGTTTCATGCGCTTTTTGCCGGCCTTCTGCTTTTCAAGAAGTTTTTTCTTGCGGCTGACATCACCACCGTAGCACTTGGCCGTCACATTCTTGCGCAGTGCCTTGACAGTGGTGCGGGCAACCACCTGCCCGCCAATGGCAGCCTGTATCGCCACATCAAACATCTGGCGGGGTATGAGTTCTTTCATCTTGTCCGCTAAGGCACGCCCTTTGTAGTGGGCGTTGTCGCGGTGGACAATCAGCGCCAGGGCATCCACCCGCTCGCCGTTGATCAATACATCCAGGCGCACCAGACGAGCGCTCTGAAATCGCACAAAACTGTAATCCAGCGACGCATAGCCCCGACTGACAGACTTGAGCCGATCAAAGAAATCCAGAACCACTTCGTTCATCGGGATCTCGTACCTGACGGCCACCTGGCTGCCAACGTATTGGAGGTCCTGCTGCACTCCGCGCTTTTCAATGCAGAGGGTAATGACCGCTCCCAGATACTCCTGCGGAACCAGAATGTTGGCCTGCACAATAGGCTCGCGCATATCGGCTATAAGACCCACATCGGGCAGCTTTGACGGGTTGTCCACATAAACCGTTTCACCATCCGTGCGCTCTACCTCAAAGACCACGGTAGGTGCCGTGGTGATGAGGTCCATGTCGTACTCCCGCTCCAGCCGTTCCTGGATGATCTCCATGTGCAGCATGCCCAGGAATCCACAGCGAAAGCCAAAACCCAACGCGTCCGAAGTCTCCGGCTCGTAAAACAAGGACGCATCATTCAGAGTAAGTTTGGACAGCGCGTCGCGAAAGTCTTCGTAATCGTCAGAGCTTACGGGAAAAAGCCCGGCGAAAACCTGCGGCTTTACCTTCTTGAAACCCGGTAGCGCTGGGGTTTCCTGAGTGCTGGCGTGGGTGAGGGTGTCGCCCACCGGGGCACCGTGAATTTCCTTGATGCCGGCAACCACAAAACCAACTTCGCCAGCTCTTAGCACCCCGGTTTCATGGCGCTTGGGTGTGAACACCCCCACACTATCCACCACATGTGCCTTGCCAATGGTTTTGGCAATTATTTTGTCTTTGGTCTTGAGCGTGCCGTTTTTGACTCTGACCAGGGAGACAACACCCAGGTAATTATCAAACCAGGAGTCAATGATAAGTGCTTGCAAGGGTGCATCGCTGTCACCGACCGGCGCGGGCACCTGCTGCACCAGGCGCTCTAGAACATCCTCTATACCCAGGCCGGACTTGGCGCTGCAGCGCACGGCGTCGGTAGCATCCAGACCAATGATGTTTTCAATTTCCTCGCTCACTCTGTCCGGTTCGGCCTGCGGGAGATCCATTTTGTTGAGTACCGGAATCACCTCCAGATTCTGCTCCAGAGCGGTGTAACAGTTAGCCACCGACTGAGCCTCTACACCCTGGGCTGCGTCCACCACCAACAGTGCGCCCTCACAGGCGGCCAGAGAACGGGATACTTCGTAACTGAAGTCAACATGCCCGGGAGTATCGATGAAGTTTAACTGATAGGTGCGTCCGTCCTTCGAATGGTAGTCCAAAGTCACACTCTGCGCCTTGATGGTAATGCCGCGTTCACGCTCAAGATCCATAGAATCCAGAACCTGCGCCGCCATTTCCCGGGTCGACAAGCCGCCACACAATTGGATGAACCGATCCGCAAGAGTTGATTTACCGTGGTCAATATGCGCGATGATGGAAAAATTGCGAATGTGGCTAAGATCGGACACTGGTTATATAACCTATTGATACCAAAAGAATTTTACCGGCAGCCTGCAATCAGCTGGCAGTGAGGCGCAAGTCTACCGCATTTGCTTCTGCAGTGTCACGGTCAATGAAGATGCACCGGCGGCCCGGTCACGCTGGAGATTGAAGCGCAGGCAGCCAGACCCTTGCCGGTTTTGGTCGGAAAATGGGCGGGTGGGAGGCAGTCAGGCCGGGCGATCGCGGGCTCAGGCTGCCGCCAGCAGGTGGTCAACCCGGCGCAATATGACGGGCTCAAAATGATTGTGGTTTTTGTGTCCGGCCAACCACCTGCGGCCCAGCCAAGCGCCCAGCGCCAAACCCAAACCCGCAGCAAGTATTCCCTGCAAGGGGGACGTTCCGCCAAGCAAGGTCGCCATGGTCACCATCAACAAGACCGGCAACCCGTAGGCCACCAGGGACGCGCCCACTACGGCGCCTTCTTCTATACCTATTTCTACGCGATCACCCACAGCCAGCGCAGCACCGGTCTCTGCACTGACGCGCGCGCGGATCTCCATGTTTGCACCCATGGCGCCGCTCAGAAGCCGCTGCCCGCAACCACTTTTGGCTCTGCAAGCATTGCAGACCGAAGTCTTCACGGTGCTGATCCATGCATAGTCTGCGTCGATCCTGGTCACAGTACCGGTCTCGGTGATCACATGCGCTTACTCTTGCATAAAAGTATTGATTGCTCAGCTCGTCCGGTGGCGGTACAGCCTGCGTCCGAAACCGGGCAAAGCAAGGCAATAAACGGTCCTTTGCACGCGTAAAGCACCGTTTATCCAGCAACTGAGGCAGTTTAGAACGTGAGCTGATAGTTGCCCACTAAGGCTTGAACTGCAGCGAGGACACTACCTGCTGAGCGGTGTTGGTTGGCACCTCGCCCACCAATACTACATTAAATGGCCGCTGCTGCGCCTGCAAAACCGACAAAAGGGCCACAGTTGCGCCACGTCTTGCCATACCCTGCGGGGATCGGCTGCCTTCGGCTGCAGATTTGATAAATAGCGTGAATGAGGCCATGCCATCGGTGAAGGTGAGCACTTCCCCGTCGTCTTCACTGCGGGAACTGTGGGTCAAGAGAAAACCGGGGGGCAGCCAGCCAGGCTGCCAGGCACTTTTATGCTGCGCCTGATCCTTGATACAGGGCACAGCAGAGCCGTCCAAAGACTTGGACGATGCAAAACCCGGTTGGAGATCACCGTCGTGAATCTCACCCCCTACCTCGATGTTGACGAACTGAAAGCGCTCCAGTGCCGTCTGCGATCCGGCGGTGATGATTGACATGAGCGGCAGGCCGGAGTCGGTATCCACCGCTATGGTCATACCAAAACGATACTCATCCTTGGGCACGGCCTGCACCACCCGGGTGGCGCGATTGGCTATTCGATCGCCGCCACGTATGTAGAAATGATAGTTTTGTGCCAGTGTAACGGAGTCAGTGCCAGCAGACGCAAGGCCGCCGCGCAACAGAAAGTGCCCCACCGTTACGCAATCCTGCGGCAAACCCGTCCTCACAAACTCACGCTCCGCTCCACTGAGATGGCGAATGCGCTCAAACTCCTGACCGTCGCGCACTGCATGCACAACCTCCAGCGTTTCCAGAACATTGCCAAACTCGTAGGTAACGCTGCCCTTGAAGTTTTTTTCCTGCAGCGCCTTGGAGGCGCGCTGGAGCAACTCATCTACCGTTATCAATGCCTCGGCAGCCGCGCCAGCCTGAGCAAAGGTCAGCAAACAGAGGCCGACAAGCCATTTTTTCATGAACACCCCAGGGCCAACTAGCGACTTGCTTCTTCATCCATTTTGGAAACGCGCGCAAACGGAAGAATGCCCATACTGCCGTTAACACTGGAGCGCGCCGCGTGCTCTATCAACAGGCGGTTGAGCATGGCCTGGGTTGCCGGATCCGTCAGGTCATCCGAGGCAGAGGGCATGAGGATTCGGGGTACGGGATTGGAGGGATCGTTGTAGGCCATGGGGTTGTTGCTGACCGTGCGGGCCGCCGGCGCCGGGATATCAAAGCCCAGGGGCGCCGAGAGCGCATTGGATTCTGCCATGCGGGGGGGTACAACGGTATCTGCGACCTGCACTGAGTCAGTTTCTAAACCGTCCATACCGGAGAACTGGTTGATGCCCAACACCATCACCGCAGCAAAGGATGCGGCCACAGCCGTTTTACCCAGCATAACCTGCCAGCGTCCCCGCTGTGACGCCGTGCTCCTGGGATCTTGTGAAACGGCCGCCTCACCTGGATGATCCTGGCCGCTGGCAACCTGACCTTGCGCAGGCGTGTCACCGGCAATTGCGGCTGCCACGGCGGCTGACACATCGATGTGACTGGCAATATTGTGTTCTCGGCGCATGACCGACCCTATGACATGGTACCTGCGCCACTTGTCGCGCAACTCGGTATCAGTGCCAAAATTTTTGAGAATGCGATGCCGCTCGATCTCGCTCGCTTCATTGTCGACGAGAGCCGACAGAGACTCCAGGATTTTGTCTGAGGGGTTGCGAATCATTTCACTTGTCCGTTTAAAATACTTTGCCGTCTGGCAGAGCGTGATGTGTAAGTTAGAACCCTTTGCTGCTGTACGTGCCGACTGACTCGCTCAACACGCCCGAACACGATGTCACTGTGACAACGCCCTTGTGGGCGGGTTCAACGAGTTGGGCTCACGGGTTCATCAGAGCCGAAATTTGTTTGTCAATGGCTTCGCGCGCGCGGAAGATCCGCGACCTGACAGTGCCCACCGGGCAGTCCATAACCTCGGCAATCTCCTCGTAACTCATACCCTCCATTTCCCGCAGGGTAACCGCCGTGCGCAAATCCTCCGGCAGCCCGCGGATGGCACCGTTGACAACTTCTTCCAGTTCGTCGCGCATGGCCTCGCCTTCCGGCGAAGTAATGTCACGCAACCCGTCCGCACCACTGTAGAACTCGGCGTCGTCCACATCGACGTCACTGGCCGGCGGCCTGCGCCCCCTGGACACCAGGTAGTTCTTCGCGGTATTGATCGCAATGCGGTAGATCCAAGTATAAAAAGCACTGTCCCCGCGAAAGCTTCCCAGGGCGCGATACGCCTTGATGAACGCTTCCTGAGAAACATCATTCACTTCTGAAGAATCTTTAACGAAGCGGCCAATGATTGCGGCAATTTTGTGCTGATATTTTAGTACCAGTAGATCAAACGCGCGTTTATCGCCCTGCTGCACGCGCTTCACAAGCTCCTGGTCGGTAGCCTCTGCGGGCGTTTTAACCATGCCTGATTCCCCAGTTTCAAGTTCGACAAGTTCGGCCGTATTCTGTATACGCATGTTGTCACCCAAATTTGCTGACGTTTGTATTACTACTTGATTAGGCCCCGCCCGGATTCCCGGGCGGACAGAAGTCGACAGGTTCCCTGGTACACTGCCCCAGTGATCCTAGACACAACTTTGCGGTTGAAAGTTCAAAACCGGCTCAGCAGCTCGCCTGCAGGCCACCGTGTCCGTTTTGCTGCGCTGGCACTGGCTGTTTCATAGCCAGTGCCGACCGATCCAATCTTCATCGTGCAAATCCGCGAGTACAAGCTCGTGACGCTATTATCAAACGAATACCCGGTCTAAGCATACTATTAGCGTGTCTCAGACAAAAAAGTCGTAAAATGGCCACTTGTCCCGAGCATGAGAGCAACCCATGACACTCACGAATGTAGTTCACACCGCCGATGTGCTGGTGATTGGCAGCGGTGCCGCCGGTCTCACCCTGGCTTTGTCGTTGGCCGAGGCGGCCACCGTCACCGTGCTGTCCAAAGGGGCGCTGACGGACGGCTCGACATGGCACGCGCAAGGCGGCATTGCTGCGGTGCTGGACAACGAAGACTCGGTGGAGTCCCATGTGGCCGACACTCTGGAGGCCGGCGCAGGCCTGTGCCACCGGGATGTGGTGGAATTTACCGTGCGCAACAGCAAGGCGGCCATTGATTGGCTGATAGACCTGGGAGTGGACTTCACCCGCGGCGAGGCGGGCACGCCTTATCACTTGACCCAGGAAGGTGGCCACAGTCACAGGCGCATCATTCACAGTGCCGACGCCACAGGCAGAGCGGTTCACAGCACCATGCTGGAGCGCGCGCGGTCTCACCCAAACATCAGTTTGAAAGAAAATTACGTGGCCCTCGACCTGCTGCGAGAGCCAGACATCAGTAGCCGCAAGTTGCGCTGTGTGGGAGCCTACGTCCTCAACCGCGCTGACGATACGGTCGAATGCTTCACGGCAAAAGCGGTGATCATGGCGACCGGCGGCGCAAGCAAGGTGTATCTCTACAGCAGCAATCCTGAAAGCGCCAGCGGTGACGGCATCGCCATGGCCTGGCGAGCCGGCTGCAGGGTTGCCAATATGGAGTTCAACCAGTTCCACCCCACCTGCCTGTACCATCCCCAGGCCAAGTCCATGCTGATTACCGAGGCTCTGCGGGGTGAAGGCGCCGTGCTGAAGCTGCCTAATGGCGAGCGGTTCATGCCGCGGTTCCACGCTCGCGCGGAGCTGGCACCGCGAGATATCGTGGCCCGAGCCATAGACTACGAGATGAAACGGCTGGGTGCCGAGTGCCTTTACCTGGACATCTCCCATAAACCGGCGGAGTTCATCACCCAGCACTTCCCAACCGTCTACAAAAGCTGCCTTGAGTACGGCATTGACATCACTTGCCAGCCTATTCCAGTGGTGCCTGCAGCCCACTACACCTGCGGCGGGGTGGTGGTGAATACCTATGGCGAGACCGACCTGCAAAACCTTTTTGCCGTCGGCGAGACAAGCTTCACTGGATTGCATGGCGCCAATCGCATGGCCAGCAACAGTCTGCTGGAGTGCATCGTTTTTGCCAAATCCGCAG
Source organism: uncultured Cellvibrionaceae bacterium (assembly GCA_964399955.1). Taxonomy (GTDB): domain Bacteria; phylum Pseudomonadota; class Gammaproteobacteria; order Pseudomonadales; family Cellvibrionaceae; genus CAYNST01. The sequence continues at coordinate 13,678 of CAYNST010000036.1, forward strand.
CCGGCAGGATATTGAGCCGCCTTGACTCCATCCCCTCACCGGCCACGCCCAAACCCTGGGACGAATCGCGGGTTACGGATTCTGACGAGGATGTGGTCATCTCCCACAATTGGGAGGAGCTACGACGCTTCATGTGGGACTACGTGGGTATTGTGCGCACCCATAAGCGCCTGCAGCGAGCCGAGAGCCGAGTCCAGCTTCTGCAACGCGAGATTCACGAGTACTACTCCAATTACAAAGTCAGCAGTGACCTCATCGAGCTGCGCAACCTGGCCGTGGTGGCGGAGCTTATTATCCGTTCCGCCATGAAGCGCAAAGAGAGCCGGGGTTTGCATTACTCCCTGGACTTTCCGCAAACGGCAGACCTGGCAGCCGACACCGTGCTTATGCCCGACAATTTCGCAGATCAGGCGATATTGGTCGCCAACTGAAAAATGCGCGGTCAAATCCCACATTTTTTTCGCGGCAGTATTGACTGGGGCGTTATAGATCCATAATATACGCGACCTCAACGGCACACACCGTTGGCTACGCACTCGTAGCTCAGTTGGATAGAGTACCTGGCTACGAACCAGGTGGTCAGAGGTTCGAATCCTCTCGAGTGCGCCAAATAGAAAAGCCCGCAAAAAATTGCGGGCTTTTTTTTTGCTGTTGCACCCGCAGGTGCCGGGCGCTAGGCTTGCCGGATTGCCAACCAAGGAGTCCGCCGTGAACTATAAACAAACGCCCCTGCCCCAGAAAAAACGTATTGCCCTGGTTGCTCACGATAACCGCAAGGATGTGATGTGCCAATGGGCGCTTCGCAACCACGCTACGCTTGCCGAGCATACCCTGAACGCAACCGGCACAACCGGGTATCTGCTGGAAAAAACACTCAACCTGCCCGTCAACAAATTCTTGAGCGGCCCATTGGGCGGTGATCAGCAAGTGGGCGCCAAGATAGCGGAGGGGAAAGTGGACCTGCTGTTGTTCTTCTGGGACCCTTTTGAACCCCTGCCCCACGACCCGGACGTCAAAGCCCTGCTGAGGGTTGCGGCGGTTTGGAATATACCGGTTGCCTGTAATGAAGCGTCTGCGGATTTCATGATTGCTTCACCGTTTTTGCATCAGCCCTATGAGCGTCAAGTGCCGGACTACGACCAGTATCTGGCCATGCGCGTCAGCAAGCTTTAGGCCTTCAGGTAGCGCTCCACGCTTTGCTTGAGTGCCGCCAAGGGCAACGCCTGACGCCCGTAGGCGATGGCGTAATAATATCGGCTGATATCCTGCAAGGCTGCTTGCTGCTGCGGCGACTGATTGTCCAGTCGCGCAAAAAACTGCCCCAGTGTTTCTTCTTTGGCGCGCTTATGACCCTGCTTCTGTAACTGGACCAGCACTCGCTGCAGCAGTTTCTGCTCGGCTCTGCGGGAAGGCTGCTGGCGGTGCAAGCGGGGCCAGAGCCAGATCAACATCAGTATGCTGGATGTGATCAACACAAAAGCAAACCCCAGGCGCCAGGGGCTCATTTCGCCCAACAAGCGCGTAAGGATCCCCACCTTGGTCTGATTGTCGTAGTTGAGCACCCAGCGGTTCCAGGAATAACCCACTGCGTCCAACCGATGGTGGATACTGTAGAGCCAGTCAGACTGCTGCCAAACACTGCGCACCAAGCGTCGCTCGTCGTGGTTGAGAGCGTCCTCTACGCCAAACTCCACCCGCGAAGGCGCCACTACAGCGGTGGGGTCCACGCGCTGCCACCCTGCGTCTTCAAGCCAGACTTCCGCCCAGGCATGGGCGTCTGACTGCCTTACCAGAAAGTAATCTTCGAGGGGATTGAATTGCCCCCCCTGGTAACCAATCACCACGCGCGCGGGTACCCCCGCCGAGCGCATGAGAAAGACGAAGCTGCTGGCAAAATGTTCGCAAAAACCGGCTCGACTGCCAAACAAAAACTCGTCTATGGCCGGCTGGGGCAGCACGGGCGGTTGCAGTGTGTACACGAAGTTCTGGCTATACAAATCAAGGGCCGCATCTATTATCTGCGCCGGACGCAACCCCTGCGCCACCCAGCTGCGGGCCAGCGCCTCCGAACGGGGGTTGCTGCCGGTGGGCAACTGGGTGAGGCTGCGCAATTGCCCTTCACTCAGCGGCTGACTGATGGCCGGCAGATCCACGATGGACTCGACCGAGTACTGCGCCTTGATGGCCACCGGTCGCTGCGCTCGCAGAAGATTGCCCGAATGCAGCTCAATGGCCAGCTTTTCTGACTGTACCGACACCGGCACGCCCAGGGCAAACAGCCACGGCTGATGATGCGGCTCCAGTATGATGGAATAGCGGGCGCTTGGCAGCGCAAACAATACAGGCACAGGCGCGGCCTCCCGGCGCTGAATAAGCTGTCGCCAGACGACCCCGTCAAAATGCTCAAGCAACAGCCCGCGCCAGTACATCTCCTGGCTGGAAGGCCGTGGCCCCTCAAAAGACACCCGAAAGGCCGGCTCGTGCGACTGAGCCAGTCGACCGATAGCGCCCAGTGTCAATTCATCACCGAAACCGGTGGTGGCGGAGTTGGACGGCATGGGTACAGACCAAAGCGGTCCCAGCCTGGGCATGACAACGAATAACAGCACCATAAACGGCAGGCTCTGCAAAACCAGAGTACTGCCCTGCTTGAAATGCCGCAGCAAAGACTTTTTGCGGGTGGTAAACGCCGCCTGCCAGGCCGTAACCAAGCCTACACAGGCAAGCACGGCGAAGGCTGCGGTGAAAATGGTTTGCGCAAACAGAAACTGCACCGCAACCGCAATGAAGCCAATAAACAAGATGGTCAGAATGTCCTTGTGCGAGCGCAACTCAATCAGCTTGAGGGCGAAGGCGCAGACCAGAAAGCCGATCATCGGCTCGAAGCCGTGAATCTGCCGGTAGGATGCCAGAATGCCGCCGGCGGTCAGCACGCCCAGCACCAGCTTGACCGCCAGCACAGGGAAGGGCCAGCCACGCACCTGGATCTGCCAGCGCCACCCCAAAGCCAGCAGCCAAATAGCCAGTATCCAGCCGGGTAATACCACCAGCAAAGGCGCAATGGACAGCCCCTGGGCGACACAGATCCAGGTGAGAGCGGTGTTGCCCAGGCCGTGTTCGCGAGCGGCTGCGGCCCGTCTTTTTATTATCGCGCGTTTACTGGCCATGATCAGCCAGCGCCGTCAGCACCTCATGCAGGTGCGCCTGCCCTTGACCGACGGCCACCTCGACGCCCGGCAACCGCAAGCCAAAGGGCCGTTCACCGGCAGCGCACTGCAATGCCCAATAACACAGATGAGACAGACACAGCTCGGGGTCGCCGCGGTAAAGATCCTGCCAGTCGAGCCATAAATCGGAAGGCCGGCTGGTGGCGGTCACCTTGGTGACCAACCCCTGCTCGCGAGCGTAATGTTTCCAGGAAATGCGCTTCAGTGAATCGCCCTGGGTGTAGTTCTTGAACCCCCACAGCTCGCCGGTGCCATCAGTGCTTTGCACAGAAGCCTCCGGGCGCTCGACATTCGAGGCAAAGCCGTCGTAGCGGCAGGCCCTGGGTGCAGGGTATACCACCGCCTCTGCATCAAATTTGAGATAGGTCCAGCAACGCACAATGGATAAGGGGTACTGGCTCCGCAACAACAAGTGGCCCGGATTGACCCGCCCCCGCCGGGCGGAACTGAAGGGCAACCTCACCCGCGTATTGGTTAACGGCTCAAGGTTAACAACGCGAGATTCACCCGCCAGCCACTTGAGCAGAATGTTGTCGCTACCGGCCCGATTGGCCGTCAGCAAATCAAGCTCAAAGTTGATAGGCTCGCCCGCAAAACCGGGCTCCGCGCTGAAAAAACGAACCTGCAGGCCGGCCAGATTGTTATAGGTGTGCAGGATGACCACCACAAACAGGCTGAACTGCAGGTAGGATAGCGCCAGAATCAGGTTATTCTGGTAATTGGTCCCCAACAGCCACACCAAACCGGCCAACAGCAAAAACATCCATCCGGTTGCCGTCGGCAGGATATAAAGATTGTTGAGGCGAAGTTTGTGCTGTAAGGCGGCTGGAGATTTGTTTTCCAGCCACCGGAAAAACAGCGTATACCACCATTGGCTGAGCGCCGTTTGCATTCGCATGGGCAAGGGTACCAAAGTTGCAAAGCAGAGGATGCTGCCCCGGCGCCGCCAAACCGGCCATCCGTGAAGGCGCCCAGGTCAGCCTGAAACTGCTGATTTATCATCTTCCCAGAGAGCCGCGCCAGGCGCTGCTCAACTCGTTGTTCGTGCAAGGCTTTAGGCGAATTTCAGTTAGGTCAAAGCATCGGCGTTTTTCAGCATGAACGCCTGCAGGTCCGCCTCGCTGTGCTGCCTGTCTGCGGGCACGATGCGGTGGCCCACCACGCTCGGCATCACCGCCTGGACATCCTCCGGCACGACGAAGTCGCGCTCGTGGATCAGGGCCCAGGCTTTGGCGGCGCGCAGCCAGGCCAGCGCACCTCGGGGTGACAGACCGTAAGCAAAACGGGGATGCTCCCGGGTTATCTGCACCAGAGACTGAAAGTAGTCCAATAGCGGTTCGCTGGTCACAATTTCGTTCACGCGCTCCTGAATACCGCGCAACTGCTGCAGACTTATTACCGGTCGTACCGCCTTCAGCGCTGCGCGGGTGTCGCCACCCTGGTAGAGCTTTCTCTCTGCCGCCACCCCCGGATAACCAAGGGAAATACGCATCAGAAAACGGTCCAGCTGAGACTCGGGCAGCGCGTAGGTGCCGGATTGACTGACGGGATTTTGAGTGGCAATAACAAAAAACGGCTCGGGAAGCGGTCGAGTCTCTCCCTCAACAGTTACCTGCCCCTCCTCCATGGCCTCCAGTAACGCACTTTGCGTCTTGGGCGTGGTGCGGTTGATTTCGTCGGCGAGTAATAACTGGGTAAATACCGGCCCCGGGTGAAAGTCAAAGGCTTCCCGCTCCCGGCTGAAAACCGACACACCGAGAATATCTGCGGGCAGAAGGTCGCTGGTGAACTGCACGCGGTTGTATTTCAGCCCCAAAGCGGCCGCCAGGCAGTGCGCCAGGGTCGTTTTGCCCATCCCAGGCATGTCTTCTATCAACAGGTGACCCCGTGCAATCAGGCAAGTCAGCGCCAGGCGGATCTGCCGGTCTTTACCCAGAAGAACCTGATCTATTTCTTCAATAATCTGTTTAAGCGGCAAAGGAGTCATCCTGGCGAAGCAACTAAACCAGAAGCTTTAGCTGCGTAAGGGTTGAACGCCGCAGCTTACAGGGCATGGGCGCCCCGCTCCAGATCTCGGATCAGGTCGACCTTGTCCTCCAGGCCCACGGCAATGCGAATCAAATTATCGGTTATTCCCGCTGCCGCCTTATCCTCTACCGAAAGCCGCCCGTGAGTTGTGGTTGCCGGATGCACAATCGTGGATTTCACATCGCCGAGGTTGGCGGTGAGCGACATCACTTTGACCGCATCAATGAAACGCCAGGCTGCTGCGCGGTCGCCCTTGAGCTTGAACGACAACACACCACCAAAACCGCGCTGCTGAGCCCGCGCCGTGGCGTGCCCCGGGTGGCTCTCCAAGCCGGCGTAGAAAACTTGCTCCACCCACTCCTGGTCGTGCAGCCAACGGGCAATGGCCAGTGCATTCTGCGAATGCGCATCCATGCGCAAGCGCAATGTCTCCAGGCCCTTGCTGAAGATCCAGGCATTGAACGGACTCATGCTTGGGCCGCAGGTACGCACAAAACCCAGCACTTCATCCATCAACGCCGCAGGACCTACCACCGCCCCACCCAGACAGCGACCCTGGCCATCCAGATACTTGGTGGCCGAGTGGATGACCAGGTCGGCGCCCAACTGCAGGGGCAACTGCAATGCCGGCGTGCAAAAGCAGTTGTCCACTATCAGGAGGCTGCCGTTGGCTCGAGCAATCTTGGCCAGTGCCGGTAGATCCGCCACATCACACAAGGGGTTGGATGGCGTCTCCAGAAACAAAAATCGGGTGTTGGGCCTGAGCGCCGCCTGCCAGGCTGGCAGGTCGGTCAGCGCCACCCAGTCCACCTCCACACCAAATTTGCTCATGTATTTGGTGAACAGCACAGAGGTGGTACCAAACACGCTGCGTGAACAGACAACGTGGTCGCCGGACTTCAGCAGCGCCATGCACACACTGAGTATAGCGGCCATTCCGGAGGCCGTCGCCACGGCCGCCTCACCGCCTTCGAGGGCGGCCAGCCGGGTTTGAAAGGTGCGTACACTGGGGTTGGTATAGCGCGAATAAACGTTGCCCTTGCGCTCGCCGGAAAATTTATCCGCCGCGTCGCGCGCGGATTCAAACACGTAGCTGGAGGTGGTAAAAATGGGCTCGCAATGCTCGCCTTCCTGCGTGCGTTCAACGCCTGCGCGGATTGCCAGCGTATCCAGCCCCGCTCCGTCTAAAAAATCCTGCATAGCACTCTCTCTACAACTGGGTTCAGGCGTTTTGGATACCGACCATGGCGTTCTGCCCGGATGGGCTGTCAGTGTATTCCCGCGACATCTTGGCCGCGTCGCTGCGCCGGTGCTCAAGCTCGGTGAGATAGGCCTTGTCGACATCGCCGGTGACGTAGTCGCCATCAAAGACAGCACAGTCAAAGCGCGGGATCTGGGTGTTGCCTTCACCCGAAGCCGCCACCAGGTCTTCAATATCCTGATACACCAGCCAGTCTGCACCAATGGCATCCGCCACTTGCTCCACGCTGCGATCATGGGCAATCAGCTCACTGGCGGAGGGCATATCGATACCGTAGACATTGGGGTACTTGACGGCGGGCGCCGCCGAAACGAAATAAACCTTTTTAGCGCCGGCGTCCCGCGCCATCTGGATAATCTGTTGGCAGGTGGTGCCGCGCACAATGGAGTCATCCACCAGCATGACGTTTTTACCGCGAAACTCCAGATCAATGGCGTTGAGCTTCTGTCGCACCGACTTTTTCCGCTGCTGCTGGCCCGGCATGATAAACGTACGGCCGATGTAACGGTTCTTCACCAGGCCCTCACGGAATTTCACGCCCAGCCGATAGGCCAGCGCCTGGCCCGCAACCCGGCTGCTGTCAGGAATAGGCACCACCACATCGACATCGTGGTCGGGCCGCAAACGCAGGATCTTCTCCGCCAGACGCTCTCCCTGGCGCAGTCTGGCTTTATAGACTGACACGCCGTCCATGATGGAATCCGGTCGGGCAAAATAAACATGCTCAAAGATGCAGGGACTCAATTGCGTGTCCGTTGCACAGACGCGCGTGTGCAACTCGCCTGCCGCAGTAATGTAGACCGCTTCACCTGGCGCCACATCGCGGATCAATTTGAAACCGAGCACATCGAGCGCCACGCTTTCGGAGGCAATCATGTACTCCTTGCCGTCCGGTGTGTCCTTGCAACCAAATACCAAGGGACGGATACCGTTTGGATCCCGAAAACCCAGCACACCGTAATTGGCGATCATGGCCACCACAGCGTAACCGCCGCGCACGCGTTTGTGAACGCCTTCAACAGCCTTAAATATGTCGTCTTCTGTAGCCCGCAACTTTCCCAGTTGCTGCAACTCGTGGGCAAATACATTCAGTAACACTTCAGAGTCGGAATCGGTATTTACATGACGCAGATCGGCGGTGAATATGTCCTGCTGCAATTCTTCGGTATTGGTCAGGTTGCCGTTGTGTGCCAGGGCAATGCCGTAGGGAGAATTCACGTAGAAGGGTTGCGCCAGCGCAGGACCGGAGCTGCCTGCGGTAGGGTAACGCACGTGGCCAATACCCATATTGCCCACCAGGCGCTGCATGTGACGACTGCGAAACACATCCTTCACCAGCCCCACGGCCTTCTGCTGAGCCAACTTGCCGTTATGGCAGGTCATAATACCTGCGGCGTCCTGTCCGCGATGCTGAAGCATCGTCAATCCGTCGTACAACGCGAGGTTGACGTTACTCTTTCCGACCATTCCGACAATGCCGCACATATCGCCTTAACCTCACCTAAACGTTACTGAACAGTTGATATACCCAAGATACAATGTGTTTTGCCGTTGCGCGCGCCCAGTCTTCGAAGGCGAGTAACTGCGGGATCAGCGCCGACTCCGACCACCAGCCGTCGCGTTCGACAGCAATAACGGATGGAATCAGCAGCAGCATGGCCAGAACCACAACAAAGCCACGCAAGAGACCGAAAACCATGCCTAAAGTTCGATCAGTGGAGCTGAGACCAGTAATGCGAACCAGCTCGCCAATCAAGTGATTAACCAGCGCCCCCACCAGCAAAGTGGCGGTGAACAGGGCTGTAAACGCCACCACGTGACGCAGGGATGGAGTGGATATATGATCGACAAGCAACTGTGCGAAGGCGTCTTTGAAGGTCATGGCAATCAGCAACGCCACCAACCAGTTCGCCACGGAAAGGGCTTCCTTGATCAGGCCGCGCCACAGGCCAAATAAGCAGGATACTGCCACAATAGCGATGATGGCCCAGTCGGCCCAGTTTAGCGTCACAACTTTTGCCTGATAATTTTGGAAGCCATTCTACCAGAGGATGCAAGCCCGCGTAGCGGCGAGCATGCGCTTGGGCGGGCCTGGGATCCAGCCGCAAGATCAAGCATAGCGGGTCAGAGGCATTTACGCACCGGCCAGCCCGGAATCATCCGGGCGTGAAGGCCATCAATATAGATTCAACTTTAAGATCCCGGTCTATGGTGACCTTGGCCTCCCGCAGAGCGGTTTTATTCAGCTTCGGGCCAACAAACACCCGAGTGATATCGCCGTTCTTATAGCTGACCTTTCTGGTGTAGGCCGGATACCCCAAGCCCTCCAGCGTGCTTTTGAGCGCGCCGGCGTGTTGATCCGAGCGGAAACTGGCCACCTGCAAAACCCAGGCGCGTTCATCCCCCTGCACCGCCGCAGGCGCCTGGGCGAGCGACTGCACCACTATGTCTTCTTCCGCCACCACGGCTATTTCGGGCTCCGGCACCGCTTCCACCCATTCCGGGGTGGCAGGTTCGGGGATATCCAAGGGTGGAATCTCTGGCGCAGGAGGAATGCGTGTCCGCGAATCGATCGGCTCCAGCCGCTCCCGATCAAACAGCACGGGTACAAATATGACCGCGAGCGCCAAAAGCACAACAGCGCCCACCAAACGCTGCTTGAGACTGTCATCCATTGCCTGGTTCGCCATCCCCAGGAGCTGACTGGAACGCCAGTGCCGCCGCTATCGTGTAAAAGGAACCGGTAACCAACAGGGGCGCTTGCGGATTTTGTTCAAGCGCCAGTGCCATGGCAGTCTCTACTGTATCGCACTGCTCTACCGGCGTCTTGGCGCCCAGACAATCGCGGACTTCACTGGCTAGAAACTCCACGGTGGCTGCTCGCTCCAAGCCGGGTATGGTGGCCACAAACCACCGGTCCGCCAGCGGCGCCAACCGCTCTATAGAGCCGCGAATGTCTTTGTCCGCCATCATAGCCAGCACCAGGCTGAACGTCTGCTGCGGGTAACGCCGGGCCAGTTCTTCAGCCAGATAGTCAACGGCGGCGGCGTTGTGGGCCACATCCAGTACCCCCCAGCGCCCCTCTGACAAGGCCACGTGTTGGCAGCGGCCGGGCAGGGAAAGCGCACCCAGCGCCTCCTGCAGCCTGTCCAGGCTCAAAGCGCCGGGCCCGCCGCCGGGAAGCAGTGAGAGAAGATCCAGTACTTTGAGTGCGGCTGCAAGACTGGGCGCGGGCAGTTGCGTCTGAGCCTCGCACGCAAAGTTTTGCCCAACCCAAAAACGGGTTTGCCCCCCCTGGCGCTGGTAGCCGAAGGCTCTTTGCAAACCGTGATACGCACAGCCCAATTGTTGGGCAATTCGGGTAACCGACACCGGAGGCTCCGGGTCGGCGCAAACAAGGGGCGCGGCGGGCCGGCAGATGCCGGCCTTTTCGCGGCCTATCGACTCCCGATCCGGGCCCAGCCACTCGGTGTGATCAAGCGCTATGGGTGTGATTACGGTGATGTCCGCGTCCAGCACGTTGGTGGCATCCAGCCGCCCTCCCAGTCCCACTTCAAGCACCCAGTAATCCAGATTGGCCTCTGCAAACAGGTAAAAAGCCGCCAGAGTGCCAAACTCAAAGTAGGTTAATGTAGTCTCGCCGCGAGCTTGATCAACTGCGTCAAAAGCTCGACAAAGGTTTTGATCGGCCGCCGGTTGGCCGCCTATGCGCACGCGCTCGTTATAGCGCTGCAAATGTGGGGAGGTATAACAGCCGACCTTGGCTCCGGACTCGGACAAGAGAACCTCAAGCGCCTTTACGCACGAGCCCTTGCCGTTGGTGCCCGCCACGGTGATGATCTTTGTTCTGGGCGACAACAACCCCATCTTGGCCGCCACATCGCGCACTCGCTCCAGTGTCAGATCGATCGCTTGCGGGTGACAGGATTCCTGCCAGGCCAGCCAGTCCGCCAAATGGGTAAAACGCGTCATGGGCACCTCAGGCAGGTTGGGGTTGGGGTTCGGGCTGAGGTTCGGGCTGAAGCGGCACTTGAGGCTGCGGTTGGTGCAACAACTTGGCCAGCAGTGAGCCAATGCGCTCGCGCATGACCTCCCGGTGGATGATCATGTCGATTGCACCGTGGGACAGCAGAAACTCGGCGCGCTGAAAGCCCGCAGGCAGCTTTTGACGAATGGTCTGCTCAATAATGGCGGGCCCCGCAAAGCCTGCACGTGCACCCGGCTCGGCTACGTTGAGATCGCCCAGCAACGCAAGACTTGCGGAAACCCCGCCGTAGACCGGATCCGTCATCACCGAAACATAAGGGACACCCGCCTGCTTCAACCGCTCGATGATGGCGCTGGTCTTGGCCATTTGCATAAGCGATATCAACGCTTCCTGCATGCGCGCACCACCTGTTGCAGAGAAACACACCAGGGGGCAACGCGCTTCCAGGGCCACTTGAGCGGCCCGCGTGAAACGCTCTCCAACCACGTAGCCCATCGACCCGCCGTGAAAGGCAAACTCAAAGGCCACCGCCACCACCGGCATGTCCATCAAGGTGCCGCGCATGGCCACCAGGGCGTCCTTTTCACCCGTGCTTTTCTGTGCGGCCGTCAGACGATCCTTGTACTTTTTTACATCCTTGAATTTCAACCGATCTACCGGTACGACATCGCTGGCCAACTCTTCTCGCCCATCTGGGTCAAGAAAAATATCCAGTCGGCGGCGAGCGCCAATGCGCATGTGGTGGTCGCACTTGGGGCAGACCTCCAGGTTCTTTTCCAGATCTGGCCGATAGAGCACTGCTTCACATTTGCTGCATTTTTTCCACAATCCCTCGGGCACCTTACTGGCCCCACGACGGTTCTCGGAGCGGACGGCACTGGGTACGATTTTTTCTAACCAACTCATAAGATTGAGAAACTCCAATCGGCTCGCGACCTGCCAGGGGCCGCGCGAGCACTCGGTTTTATGTTTTAGGCGGACAGCTCATCCAGGGCACGGCGTATGGACAAGACCTTGTCCTTGAGTGCAGCCAGTAGTACCGGGTGACTCTCGCCCCGGCCCATAAGCTCCACCAGAGCACTGCCCACCACCACGCCGTCGGCGCAGCGGGCAACGGCCTGCGCCGACGAGGCATCTTTGATGCCGAAGCCCACCATAACCGGCAAGGTGCTGTAGCGGCGAAGATTCTCTACCCGGCCGCGCACTGCGTCCACATCAATGTGGCCGGCGCCGGTCACGCCCTTCAGGGAGACGTAATAGATGAATCCGCCTGCCATTTCAGCAACCCGCCGCAGGCGTTCGTCGGTTGACGTTGGCGCCAACAGAAAGATGGTTTCCAGGCCTGCTGCTTTCAGTTGAGCGTTGAACTCAACCGCCTCCTCCGGTGGTAAATCCACAGTCAGCACGCCGTCAATGCCCGCAGCGCTGGCCGTATCGGCAAAGGTTTGGTAACCCATGCGCTCGATCGGGTTGGCATACCCCATCAACACCACCGGGGTGGAATCGTCGGTGCGGCGAAACTCTTCTACCAGGGCAATGGTTTGCCGAAGGCTGGTGCGGTGCAGCAGTGCCCGCTCATGGCCGCGCTGAATCACCGGCCCCTCTGCCATAGGGTCAGAAAAGGGAATGCCCAGCTCGATAATGTCAGCGCCTGCATCCACCAATGCGCGCATGGCCGGCAAGGTCAGCTCCGGGTGAGGATCTCCGCTGACGATGTAGGCGGCCAGCGCTTTGCCTTTGGATTGGCGAATTCGTTTAAGACAGGATTCAATTCTGTTCATGTCAGACCTCGATCCCATCCATCTTGGCAACCGTGAGTATATCCTTGTCACCGCGACCGGACAGGTTGACTACCACTATGTCGTCGGCCTTCATCCCGGCGGCAAGCTTTTCCCCGTAAGCCACGGCATGACTGGACTCCAGGGCCGGCATGATGCCTTCCACGCGAGTCAAATTGCGGAAGGCGGCCATGGCCTCATCGTCGTTGATGGCGGTGTACTGCACCCGCCCCATATCTTTCAACCAGGAGTGCTCCGGCCCCACCCCCGGGTAGTCCAGGCCCGCCGATATGGAATGGGTCTCTATGATCTGACCGTTTTCGTCTTCCATCAGATAGGTGCGGTTGCCGTGCAATACGCCGGGGATGCCCGCGCTGAGCGGGGCGGCATGCCTGCCCGTTTCTATGCCGTGACCGCCAGCTTCAACACCGAACATGGTCACCGCTTCGTCATTCAGGAACGGGTAGAACATGCCGATGGCGTTGGACCCGCCGCCTACACAGGCGACCAGGGCGTTGGGCAGGCGACCGGTCTGCTCCAGGCACTGCTGGCGGGTCTCCCGACCAATCACGCTTTGAAAATCGCGCACCAACTGCGGGTAAGGGTGCGGGCCGGCTGCGGTGCCAATGATGTAGAAGGTATCGTCCACATTGGTGACCCAGTCGCGCATGGCTTCGTTCATGGCGTCCTTCAAGGTTTTGGAGCCGGACTCGACCGGAACCACGGTCGCGCCCAACAGCTTCATCCGGTAGACGTTCAAAGCCTGCCGCTGGATATCTTCGGCACCCATATAAACCACACACTCCAGCCCCAAGCGGGCGGCCACCGTGGCAGAGGCAACGCCGTGCTGACCGGCACCGGTCTCGGCAATGATGCGTTTTTTGCCGGAGTACTTGGCCAACAGCGCCTGGCCAATGGTGTTGTTCACCTTGTGTGCGCCGGTGTGATTGAGGTCTTCACGCTTCAAAAACAAACGCGCCCCACCTACCTGCTTGGTCCAGCGCTCGGCAAAATAAAGTGGCGTCGGCCGGCCCACATAATGCTGCAAATCGCGGTCAATTTCGGCCTGAAACTCCGGGTCCTGTTTGAGTTTCGCATACATGGCACCCAGATCATCAAGGGCGTGGATCAGCGTTTCGGAGACATACCGACCGCCAAACTGGCCGAAATGGCCGCGTGCATCCGGCATATTGGCATATTCATTTTTGGGTTCATTCACAGTGCATTGCCTCTGTCTTTTCCAGCCGCCTGTTTGGCTTGCTGAATGAATTCATTCACTAGTTGGTGGGATTTGACCCCGGGCGCAGACTCCACCCCGCCGCTGACATCGACTGCCCACGGCCGGATCTGGCCGACGGCCTCTGCCACATTGTTGCAGCTCAGGCCGCCGGCGAGCACCAGGGGCTTGCTCAGCTGTGACGGGATGAGAGACCAATCAAAAGTGTCGCCTGTGCCACCCGGAACCCCCGCTCGATAAGCATCCAGCAGTATGCCGCAGGCCGCTGGGTAGCGGGCAATTTCACCCTGCACATCCAGACCCGGCTTCATTCGCAGCGCCTTGATGAACGGGCGGCCGAAACTCCGGCACAATTCGTTGCTCTCCTGGCCATGAAATTGCAACAGCCCAAGCGGAACCTCATGCAACACACGCTCGACCTCCGCAGGCTCCGGGTTGACGAACAGGCCCACTACCGATACAAAGGGGCCGGCCGCCATGGCAATATCCTGCGCCCGCCGTAAATCGCCGACATTGCGCGAGCTGCCGGCAAAAAACACGATGCCAATGGCATCCGCCCCAGCCGCAGCCGCAAAGGCTGCCGTTTGCGGGGAGGAGACGCCGCAAATCTTCACCCGCAGGCAGTCGGCCATATACATACTCCAATGGGTAGGAACGGGATCGAAAACGCTCGATATTAGCAGATTTCAGCGCACGGTGGCAGCAGACTCTAGGAAAATCGGCCCGCTCGGCTTACTGGGAATACCGAACTGTGGCGGGTAATCCACTCCCACCAGATACAAACCGTCTGCGGGCGCCGTTGCTGCATTCAGTCGACGGTCGCGCGCCTCCAGCACCTCACGCAACCACTGCGGGGTCTTGCCACCGCGCCCCACCTCAAACAGGGCGCCCATGATATTGCGGACCATATGGTGGAGAAAAGCGTTGGCCTTGACCTCGGCCACCAGAAACTCCCCGGCTTGCGTCAACTGCAGTGACATCAAGTGGCGCTGCGGGCTTTTTGCCTGGCATTGACTGGAGCGGAAGGAGGAGAAATCGTGTTCACCCAGCAAAAGTTCAGCCGCTTGCCGCATGCGCTGCAGGTCCAGACCAAATCGGCACCAGGTCACCAGTCCGTGCAGATGCGCAGAGGGTACCGCCGCCGGCAGGGTCAGATACCGATAGGTGCGGGCGGTGGCGGAAAACCGCGCGTGGAAGGCCCAATCAACCGGCTGGCAGTGGCGCACGCGCACTGAAGCGGGCAGATGGGTGTTGGTACCCTGCACCCAGGCCCGGTCGGGTCGGCGGGCAGAGCAGTCAAAATGCACGACCTGCTGGCAGGCGTGAACACCCGCGTCGGTCCGTCCTGCGCAGACCAGAGTGACCGGCTCAGCAGCAATACGCGACAAGGCAGCCTCCAGCGCCGCCTGCACAGTTCGGTCGGTGGTGGCCTGCTTCTGGAAACCGCGAAAAGCAGAACCCGAGTATTCCAGCACCAGCGCATAACGATTCATGTGCGCAGGCGGCTGCATGCCCGGCTTCACTTCGCAGTTGGGAAGATAAATATGCGATTCAGATGAAGTCATAAGATAACAAAGGTAAGAGTTCAGCTCCGGGCCGGGCTGCTCAGACAGCGCAACCGTGCGTTCGGAGCAAAGCGAAAATCCAGCGTCTGCAGGTGCAGGTGACCGTGCTCCAGCGCAGGCGGACTCCTAAAAAATGCATATAACTCATCAGCTCAACCGGTGACTGTTCGGATAGCGTCCGACTTTGTGCAGAGCCAGGCGAAAAATGTGAGTTTACACGGGTAAGTACTCTGCACTCCCTGTGCTCCGCCTTTAGGGGCTGCCGTGCAGGCGTTTCATCCTGTTACTGACCGGATGCTGACCATTTTGTAACGCAGCCAGGGGCAAACCCGGGCGTGAGCTGAACAGTTACAAATGAAAAAGCCTTGCGGTAACACCAGCAAGGCTCCTAG